>JALOOS010000071.1 GCA_025454275.1 Desulfobacterales bacterium
TCCGAGCACAAGATCGAACTGGTCTTGAGCGATGGGGCCAGGGCCCTGCTCGCCCGCAAGGGCTACGACCCGATCTACGGCGCCCGGCCCCTCAAACGGGCGATCCAGCAGCTGGTCGAAAATCCGCTGGCGCTCGAAATTCTCAAAGGGAAATTCCCCGAAGGCTCACGCGTGCGGGTCGATTCCGCGGAGGAGGGGATGCAGTTCATCCGCGAGGGATGAGGCGGTGACCCATGCCGCGCCAGGAGATCGACTCATAGGGCCGGGCGGTGGCACGGGGGGTTCATGCGCGGCCCAATCCTCTTGTAATCCGTGCGCCCAGCAATTATGATGGCGGCATTCGATCCGGAGGGGGCCGCGCCCGGCATGAAGGTTTCCAGCAGGGACAAACTGCGCGATTTCAACAAGCTGTTTTCCGCCGCCGATCGCGTGCTGGTGGTGATCTCGGCCGACCCCGACGCCATCGCGAGCGCCATGGCAGCAAGCCGCCTTCTCTCCCGCCGGGTGGAAAACGTCACGATCGCCTGCGTCAATGCGGTCGACCGGCCGGACAACCTGGCGATGATCCGGCTGCTCAAGGTCGGCCTGGTCCCATTGGCTCAGGTGAAGCCCGAGACGTTCACCCGGATCCTCCTCGTCGACTCCCAGCCCTCACACCATGAACTGATGGCCGGCCTGCCCGTCACAGCGGTGATCGACCACCACCCGGAGACAGGGGCCAAGGCCCCTTTTGTCGATGTGCGGCCCAACTACGGCTCCACGGCGACCATCCTCACGGAATACCTGCGCGCGGCGCGCCTTACCCCCTCCCGGAATCTCGCGACCGCTCTCTACCACGCGATCAAGACCGACACGGACGACTTCAAGCGTCAGACCCTCGTCGAGGACCTGCACGCCTTCCAATACCTGTTTCGGCACGCCAACATCGCCCTTGCCCGCCGCATCGGCCAGGCGGACCTGCGGCTCGAGTATTTGAAATATTTCAAAAGCGCACTGCAGACGATGCGCCTGCGCAAGGGACGGGTCTTTGTTCACCTGGGCCCGGTCTCCAATCCGGACATCTGCGTCATCATCGCCGATTTCTTCATGCGGATCCACACCGTCAGCTGGAGCATCGTGTCGGGGACCTGCGACCAGAAGCTGGTCGTCATCTTCCGCAACGACGGCCAGCGCAAGAACGCCGGCCGGGTGGCCAAGGAAAGCTTCGGCAGCTTCGGCTCGGCCGGCGGGCACCGCACCGTGGCCCGAGCCGAGATCCCGCTCACCGATATCAAATCCCCCCCCATCGACTTCAAGGATGACCGGAAGGTCGCGGCATGGGTGGTCATCCGCACGGAGAAGCGCGCGGGACCGCAGCCATCCGCCCCGAAGCCGGAGGCCGGCGAGGTGAAAGCGAATGGTTGAGCCCGCGGCCGACCTCAAGGTCACGATTCTCGGGTCGGGGACGTGCGTCCCCTCGCTGACCCGCAGCGCCTGCTCCGTCCTGATCGAGGCCGGCGGCCGCAAGTGGCTCTTCGACTGCGGCCCGGGCACCCTGCGCCGGCTGCTGGAGGCGGGAGTGCAGATTTTCGACGTCGACTACCTGTGCTTCAGCCATCTTCACCCCGACCACACGGCGGACCTCGTTCCGCTGCTATTCGCCACCAAATACCCGGACGGGGTCCGCCGCCGCCGCCGGCTCACGGTGGTCGCCGGCCGTGGGTTCGCCGACTTCTTCGGCCGGCTGCGAAACGCCTACGGGGATTGGATCATGATCGGCGATGACATGTTCACCGTATTAGAGATGGCCACCGACCGCAGGGATGCGCGCGAGCTGGACGGCCGCCGCATTGAAACCGCCCCCATGAACCACACCCCCCAGAGCATCGCGTTCCGCATCACCGGCCCGGCCGGCCGCTCCGTGGTCTACTCGGGGGACACGGACACCACCGAGAACCTCATCGACCTTGCCCGCAACGCCGATCTGCTGATCTGCGAATCGGCCTTCCCGGAAAGCCACTCGGTTCCCGGCCACCTGACCCCGGCGCGGGCGGGGGAGATCGCCGCGCGCGCCCGCGTCGGCCGCCTGGTGTTGACCCACTTCTACCCCATCTGCGACCTGGCCGATGTGGAAGCCGAGTGCCGCCGGACCTATGACGGCCCGCTCCTCCTGGCCCGGGACCTGATGCAGATCGAGGTCTGACCGGCGATGACGGCCATATCCCGGCCGGAGCCGGCGGCGGTAAAACCGGCAGCATGAGATATTACCCGGTACAACTCGACATCCGCGGGCGGGCCTGCCTGGTGGTGGGCGGCGGCGCCGTGGGCACGCGCAAGGCCGAAACGCTCGCAGCCTGCGGCGGCCGTGTCACCGTGGTGAGCCCCGAGGCCACGGCCGCCTTGCAGCAGATGGCCGCCGAGGGGCGGGTGGCGTTGGCGTTGCGGAATTACAACGAGACCGACCTCGAGGGGATCTTCCTTGTCATCGGCGCCACCGACGACGAGGCGCTCAACCGGCGGATCAGCGCGGACGCCGAAGCACGCCGCATTCTATGCAACATCGCCGACCGGCCGGAGATCTGCAACTTCATCCTGCCCTCCATCCTGCGGCGCGGGGATCTGGTCATCACTTTCTCCACCTCCGGCCAGAGCCCGGCCTTCGCCAAAAAGCTCCGCCAGCGTCTCGAGGCCCAGTTCGGAGAGGAATACGGGGTTTTTTTAGAGGTGATGGGAGCCATCCGCCGCCGGCTCATCGCCCGCCAGCAGACCCCCGAAGCGCACAAGCACCTCTTCGAAGCGCTGATCGAAAGCGACCTGTTGGAATTGATCCGCACGGGGCGCCGCGACGAAGCCGATGTTCTGCTGGAGCGCTTCCTCGGCAGCGGTTTTCGCATCCAGGACCTATTGAACCCGAACCGGACCCCGTCCCCGTGAGGCCATGGACACAGCGATTCTGGCAACGTTGGCACTCTACATGCTGAGTACGGCCGGTTACCTCGCCTACTTTTTCCTGCAGAAGAACCGGCTGCAGCAGGCCGGACTGGCCTTATTGATGGCCGGGTTCCTGAGCCACACGGCCGTGATCGGGATCGGGTTCGCCCAGAAGGGGCATATCCCGGTGAGCAACCTGCCCGAAACGCTCTCGTTTGCGGGCTGGGCCGTGGCCGGGGCCTTCCTGGTGCTGCACACCCGCTACAACCTCAAGGTTCTGGGCGTGTACGCCACGCCTTTCGTAGCTCTCGTCATGGCGATCGTGCCCCTGATTCCGAAAACGCCGGCCGAGACCCCCGCGGTCTTCAAAAGCTTCTGGCTGGTGGCCCACGTGACGGCCATCTTCCTCGGGGAGGCGGCTTTTGCGCTCGCCGCCGGCGCGGGCCTGCTCTACCTCATCCAGGACGATGCCATCCGCACCAAGCGCAGCCGGTTTTTTTTCAAGCGCCTGCCCTCCCTGGAGCTCCTGGACGCCACCGGTTACGCCTGCATCGTGGTGGGCTTCTGTTTGCTGACGCTGGGCCTGATAACGGGGCTGGTTTACGCCAAGTCCTACTGGGGCAGGTTCTGGAGCTGGGACCCGAAGGAGGTCTGGTCCGGCATCGCCTGGCTCTTCTACGCCGTGCTGCTGCACGGGCGGCTGACCGTCGGCTGGCGGGGGCGGCGCTCGGCCATATCGGCTTCGGTGTGCTGCTGTTCACGTTTCTGGGGGTGAACTTCTTGATGGAAGGACATCACAAGGGATTTACCAAGTAAAGCGGGTTCGAGGGGTCAAGGGGTCAAGGGTCCGAGGGCAAAAGGTTGCCTGCCACTGGGATTTTCCCTTGAACCCTCGACCCCTTGAACCCTCGAACCCTATTTTTATGCACGACATCGTTCTCATCGGCATCAACCACAAGACGGCGCCCGTCGAGCTCCGGGAGTGCATCGCCTTTTCAGCGGAGGAGGCCGAGACCGCCGTCGCCGCGCTGCGCCGGCTGCCGGCCGTGGTCGAGTCCCTGCTCTACTCGACCTGCAACCGGGTGGAGCTGCTCATGGTCTCCGCGGACCCGCCGGCGTCGGTCGAAGCCGCGAAAGCGTTCATCGCCGAATTCAACAAGATCCCGCGCGAGCAGTTCGAAAATGCGCTCTACGTCCACGAAAACGAAAACGCCGCGCGCCACCTCTTCCGGGTGGCGGCCAGCTTGGACTCGATGATCCTCGGCGAGCCCCAGATCCTGGGCCAGATCAAGGAGGCCTACCGGCAGGCCGCCGCGGCCAAGACCACCGGTGTGATCTTAAACCGTCTCCTGCATCGCACCTTTTTCGTTGCCAAGCGCATCCGTACCGAAACCGGAATCGGGGACCGCGCGGTCTCGATCAGCTACGCCGCGGTGGAGATGGCCCGCAAGATTTTCGGAACGCTGGAGGGCAAGCGGGTGCTCCTGATCGGCGCCGGGGAGATGGCGGAGCTGGCCGTGGAGCACCTGTTGCGCCACGCGGTGGGCGAGACCTTCGTGGCCAACCGGACCTTCGAAAACGGCCTCACGCTCGCCAACCGCTTTCGCGGCCGGGCCATCCGGTTCGAGGAGATCGCCGAGCACCTCAAACAGGCGGACATCATCATCAGCTCCACCGGCGCCCCGGGCTTCGTCGTCACCCGCGAGCAGGTGCGCAGCGTCGCCCGCGCGCGCCGCAACCGGCCCCTGTTTTTTATCGACATCGCCGTTCCGCGCGACATCGACCCTGAGATCAACCGGCTCGACAATGCCTATGTGTATGATATCGACGACCTCAAAGGAGTGGTCGAAGAGAATATCGGAGACCGACAGAAGGAGGCCCTCAAGGGCGAGCGCATCATCGACGAGGCCGTCGTGCGCTTTCGAAACTGGCACCAAAGCCTGGATGTGGTGCCCACCATCGTTTCGCTGCGGCAGAAGATGGAGGCCATCGCCGAGAGCGAGATCCGGCGCACCCTGCACGGCAGCAGCCTGCCGCCCGAATCGGCCCCGGCGCTCTCCCGCATGATGGGGGCCTTCATCAACAAGGTGCTCCACGAACCCACGGTGTTTCTGAAGCAGGACGGCATGCACGCCAACAAGCCGACCTATCTCGACGCCGTCCGCAAGCTGTTCAAACTCGATGAATGAGGATTCACCTCAGAGGATGCCGCTTATGGAAAAAATTGCCTTTCTCTTCCCCGGACAAGGCTCGCAAGCGGTCGGGATGGGTGAAGATCTCTACCGGGAATTCGATGTCGTGCGCGAGATTTTCGACATGACCGAAGAGATCACCCGGATGCCCATCGCCCGGCTCTGCTTCAAGGGGCCGATGGAGGAGCTGACCCAGACGGTCCACCTGCAACCGGCCGTGACCGCCGTGAACCTGTCTCTGCTCGCCGTTCTCCGACGCGAAAATATGGACTGCGAGCTCTGCGCCGGACACAGCCTGGGGGAGTTCAGCGCGCTTTGCGCCGCCGGCGTCCTCTCCCCGGCGGACACGATGCGACTCGTCTTTCGGCGCGGCGAACTGATGCACCGCGAAGCCCAGAGGCGTCCGGGGGCGATGCAGGCGATCCTCGGGTTGCGCGTGGAGCAGATCGAGGCACTGGTCGCAGAAGCCCGGAAGCTGGGGGTCGTGGCCGTTGCCAACCACAACCTGGAGACCCAGATCGTGATCACCGGGGCACCGGAGCCGGTCGACCGGGTCGGGGCCCTGGCTGCCGCCCAGGGGGCCAAGAGCGTCCCCTTGAAGGTGAGCGGCGCCTGGCACAGCGAACTCATCCGCGGCGCGGAGGCCGAGTTCGCCGAGTGCCTGGAAGCGGCCGATTTTCAGCCGGCGCAAAAACAGATCGTGTTCAATGTCACGGCCGACACCGCCCGGGAGCCAGCGGAGATCCGCGCGATCATGGCCCGGCAGCTCTGCAGCCCCGTGCGCTGGTATGAGGGTATGTGCCGGGTGCGGGATGCCGGCGCCGCACTTTACGTCGAAGTTGGTCCGGGCAAGGTCCTCGCCGGCTTGCAGCGTAAAATCCTGCCCCGCGAAGAGGCGCAGGCCGTTTGCAACGTGGGAAGCCTGGCCCAGATCGAGGAGCTTCTCAAACGGCGGTGAGATCGGCGGCCTGTCTTTTCGAAAAATGGGGGCTTTACTTTTTCATGTCGACATGATACAAAAATATGTTCCGGAACCATAAAGTGTGCCCGGCCCCCTATCGGGCAGGATGAGGTCGCCATGAAGAAAAAGGATCTGGACTTTTTCAAGAAGCACCTGGAAAAGCGCATGCAGGAGCTCCTCAGCCAGGCGGACGACACGGTGTCGGGCATGACCCACTCCACCGAGACCTTCCCGGACCCGACCGACCGGGCCTCGCTCGAAGCCGACCGCAACTTTCTGCTGCGGATCCGCGACCGCGAAGCCAAACTGATCAAGAAGATCAAACAGGCGCTCGACCGGATCGAGAACGGCACCTACGGAATTTGCGAATCCTGCGGCGAGGAGATCTCCGTCAAGCGCCTGAAGGCCCGCCCCGTGACCACTCACTGCATCGAGTGCAAAGCCAAAGAGGAGGCCCTGGAGAGAGCGCTTGGAATATAAGCCGGACACCCCCATCGACCTGCACATCCACTCCACCGCATCGGACGGGACGTTCACACCGACCGAGATTCTCGCCATGGCGGTGAGGGCGGGCCTCGGCGCCATTGCCATCACCGACCACGACTCCATCGCCGGCTCCCGCGAAGCCCTTCTAGAAGGGGTCCCCCCCGGACTGGGGTTCCTGACGGGGGTCGAGATCAGCGCCGAACCGCCCCCCTCCTACCCCGGATCCGGCAGCATCCACATTTTAGGCTACGCCATCCGCCTCGACGACCCGGAGCTGAACCGCGCCCTGGAAAAGCTTCAGGAAGCGCGCAAGAACCGTAACCCGGAAATCATCCGGAACCTGAAGCGGCTGGGCATTCCGATCAGCCTGGAAGAGGTGGTGCGGGAAGCCGGCGAGGGTCAACCCGGGCGGCCGCACATCGCCGCCCTGCTGGTCAAAAAAGGGGTGGTGGGATCCATCGACGAGGCGTTCGACCGGTACCTCGGCAACGGCAAGCCCGGCTACGTGGACAAATCCCGCATCGAGTGCAGCCGGGCCATTGAGCTGATCAACACGGCGGGCGGAATTCCGGTGCTGGCCCACCCCTGTCTGCTCGAACTCGAAACCGAGGCGCAGATCGAGGAGCTCCTGCAGGAGCTGATCGTGATGGGCCTCAAAGGGCTGGAGGTCTTTTTCACCGATCATACCGCCGAACAGACCCGCCGCTTTGCCGAACTGGCGGCCCGCCACCAGCTGCTGATGACCGGCGGCACCGATTTCCACGGGGCGACCCTGCCGGATGTCCGCATGGGCGTCGGCAAGGGGAGCCTGCATGTGCCCTACGCCATCTATGAGCGGTTGATCGAGCGGTGACCGCGCCGTTTGGAAATTTATTTGCCGGGAGAGGATGACGCTCCGCCGGAGAGATGAACCATGTCCCACCCTCCGCCGTCGCCGGTCGAGGAGCATCTGGGCTACCGCTTCTCGAATCGCAGCCTGTTCGAAGAGGCCCTGCGCCACAGTTCGTTCGTCAACGAGGCCGCCGCAGGCGGGCTGCGCGACAACGAACGGCTGGAGTTTCTGGGGGATGCCGTCCTGAACCTGGTGGTCGGGCACATCCTGCTGCGCCGCTTCCCGGAACACCGCGAGGGCGACCTGTCACGCATGCGTGCCGGTCTCGTCAATGAGACCCGGCTCGCCGGCCTTGCCCGTCGCCTCGATCTCGGCCTCCACATTCAGCTCGGCCGCGGGGAGGGCCAGACCGGCGGCCAGGACAAGAGTTCGATCCTGGCCGGGGCCCTGGAAGCGCTCATTGCCGCCGTCTTCCTGGATTCAGGGTTCGATGCGGCGCGGGCGATCATCGAGACCCTTTTCGAACCGATCGTCCAACCGCTGCAGCACGGCGGTGAGCTGGCGGACTTCAAGAGCCAGCTCCAGGAGCTGGTCCAGACGCGGCACGGCAGCATGCCGCATTATGCGGTCATCCACGAAGAGGGGCCCGATCACGACAAAACCTTCCAGGTGGAGCTGCACATCCTGGAGATCGCCACGCAGGGCAGCGGCAAGAGCAAGAAGGCCGCCGAACAGGATGCCGCCCGCCGGGCGCTCGATCTGCTTCGGCAGAAGCCGAGCCGATGAGCCGGCGCCCCTTCATCGTTCCGGTCTTCATCCCCCATGCCGGCTGCCCCCACCGCTGTGTCTTCTGCAACCAGTCCGCCGTCACCGGGAGCGCCCAACCGACGCCGACGCCTGCGGAGCTGCGGGGGCGTGTGGCGGCCTTCCTGAAATTCAGGAGCCGGCGGCGGGAGGGCTCTCAGATCGCCTTCTTCGGCGGCAATTTCCTGGGGGTCGCACCGGAGACCCTGGAGGAGCTGCTCGCGGAAGCCGCCGGTTTCGTCGCCGCCGGCACAGTTGACGGCATCCGTTTCTCCACCCGCCCCGACACCGTCACCCCGGCCAGGCTGAGGCTGATCGAGCCCTTCCCCGTCCGCGCCGTCGAGCTGGGGGTCCAGTCCATGGACCCGGAGGTGCTCGCACGGTCGCAACGCGGCCACACCCCGGAGCACACGGCCGATGCCACCCGCCTACTGAAAGGACGAGGCTACGCGGTCGGCCACCAGCTCATGGTAGGGCTTCCGGCCGACACCGAGGAGAGTCTGCTTGCGACCGGCCGGCGCGTCATCGCGCTGAAACCGGATTTCATCCGCATCTATCCCACCCTGGTCCTGCCGGGCACCCCTCTGGAAGAGTGGTATCGTCGAGGCCTTTATTCGCCCCTGACGCTGGCGGCGGCGGTCGGCCTCACCTTGAAGCTCTACCGGCTTTTCCAAGCGCATGCGATTCCGGTCATCCGCATGGGTCTTCAGGCCGGAGAGGGGCTTCAGCCGCGGCAGGGCGATGGAGCGGGACCTTACCACCCGGCGTTCGGCCATCTGGTGCTGTGCGCCGCCTTTCGTGACGCCGTCCGGGGAGCGTTGGGTTCGTTTCGCCCCCCCGGCCCCATCCTTCGGCTGCACGTTCACCCGCGGAGCATTTCCCGCCTGCGCGGCCTCAACAACACCACCATCGAAGAGATTCAAGAACGGTTCGGCTACACGCAGGTAGCGGTGTGCGCGGAGCCGGCCTTTGCGCCGGATCTGGTGGGGGTGGGCGGCACGGAGCGGGTGGTTTCGACGATCACAGGTCCTTTTTGAGAAAATCCTCGGCCTCTTTGACCTCGCCCGGGCGTTTGCTGTACTCGACCGGCTCGGTGCCCTCCTTGAAACACTCGAACAGGGTCTTGCGGGATTCGGGCACCGGCAGGAGCCCCGTATCGGCGTCGATCCGGGCGAAGACGACACCCTCCGGCGCCTCGAACACCCGCACCGGCAGGCTCCCCTGCGCCCGTTTCATGAACTCCAGCCAGATGGGCAGAGCGGCGGCGGCGCCGGTCTCATTTTTTCCGAGCGGCCGCTCCTCGTCGAACCCGACCCAGGCACCGGAGATGAAGTCCCGGGTGTAACCGATGAACCAGGCGTCATAGGTGTCGTTGGTGGTCCCGGTCTTGCCGGCGGCCGGCCGATTGAGCGCTTTGGCCCTCTGCCCCGTACCTTGCTGAATCACGCTCTCGAGCATGCTGGTCATAAGATAGGCCGTGTCCGCCCCGATGACCTGCGCGGCTTCGGCCGCCGCCTCCTCCAGCACCTGCCCGTCGCGATCCAGCACTTTGGTGATGAAGACCGGCTCCACCAGCCGGCCCTGGTTGGCGAAGACCGAATAGGCTCGGGTGAGCTCAAGCAGGGAAACCCCCGAGGCCCCCAGCGCGAGGGAGAGCGTGCGGGTCAGCTCCGAGGTGATTCCCAGGCGCCGGGCATAGTCGATGGCGTGGTCCACGCCGATCTCCTGCAGCAGCTTTACGGTCACCAGGTTGCGGGACTGGGCCAGCGCCTCGCGCAGCAGGGTCGGACCGTAAAAGGTCTCCCGGTAGTTTTTGGGCTTCCACGCCTGGTCCCGCTCCCTGTCCTCGAACACCACCGCCGAGTCGATGATCATACTGGCCGGGGTGAAGCGTCTGGTCGGATCCTTGAACGTGCGGTCCAGGGCGGCCGCGTAGATGAGGGGTTTGAAGGCCGAGCCCGGCTGCCGGCGGGACTGCAGGGCGCGGTTGAACTGGGTCTCGAGGAAATCGCGCCCGCCCACCATGGCCCGCACCCGGCCGGTTTCGGTTTCCATGCAGAGCAGGGCGCCCTGGACCGCGGGGTCCTGCGCCAGTGCGAGGCGCCAGGGATTCTTGGGGTCCGGGCGGGGCTCCTTGACCTCCACCAGGATCACATCGCCGACCTTGAGCGCATCCCCGGGCCGCCGGATCTTGGCGGCGGAATAAAGGACGTCGGGATTGGGCTTGCGGGCCCACTCCATGTCCGCGAGCGCGATCAGCCCCGACCCGTTTCCGAGCCGAACATCGGCCGTCCGGGCGGTGTCGTTCACCTGCACGACCACCCCCCGCGCCACCATGCCGGGCGCGAGCGGCTTTTTATCGAGCTCGGCCTGAAGCTCGCGGAAAAACCCCTCCACCTCCTCGGGCCGCAGGGTTTTCAGCGGCCCCCGGTAGCCCTGGCGCCGGTCGAGCGCAACCAGCCCCCTGAGCACCTCCTCCTCGGCCGCCTTCTGGAGATCGATGTTGACCGCCGTGAAGATCTGCAGCCCCTCGGTGTAGAGCGCGTCGGTGCCGTAGCGGGCCTCGATGGTGCGGCGCACATGCTCGGCGTAGAAGGGCACCTCCTCGATGTAGATGTTGCGCCGCGGTTTGATGTCCAGGACGAACCCGCGCGCCACCGCGGCCTGCTCGGCCGTGATGATCCCCTCCTCGACCATGCGGGTCAGCACATAAAGCTGACGCTGGCGCGCCTGCTCCGGGTGGCGGAAGGGCGAGTAGCGGCTTGGCGCCTGGGGCAGGCCCGCCAGCATCGCGCACTCGGCCAGGGAGAGCTCCCCCACCGATTTGCCGAAATAGTTCTGGGCGGCCGCCTCGACCCCGTAGGCCCCGTGCCCGAGGTAGATCTGGTTGAGGTAGAGGAAGAGGATCTCCTCCTTGCTGAAGGCTTTCTCGATGCGGTAGGAGAGGATCAACTCCTTGATTTTCCGTATATAGCTGCGCTCGGGGGTCAGCAGAAACGAACGCGTCACCTGCTGGGTGATGGTGCTGCCCCCCTGCTTGATCGTGCCGGCCTCGAGGTTCTTGAGAGCTCCGCGGCGACGAAGGCCTGGATCAGAGGCGCCGGGACCTGGTCCAGTTGAACGATGATGCGCCTCTCCTTGAAAAACTCCGCGATCACCCGATTGTCATCCGAAAAGACCTTGGTAATGATCGGCGGCCGGTAATCCATGAGCGAGTTGATTTTGGGCAGGTCCGCGCTGATATGGTAATAGCCGGCCACCAGGCCGGCGGCTCCGGCCAGGCCTAAAACCAGCAGGAGGAGCACGAAGAACCAAATGACACGCCGGAGCCGGCCGGGCTTGCGCGCGGGCCGGCGGCCGGCGGACGGACGGGAACCAGGTTTCTTAGCGTTCATGGGTCGTCACGGTATGGGGGTATCGTCTTTGTAGGATCCGCCTGCCGCAGCTCATGCGCGCCGGAAAGGGATTGCCGGAAGCAGGGAGTGGGGCCAGGGGCTTTTCTAATTTTTTAACAAAAAAGCGCGGCGCAGACAATAAAAAACATTTGACAGGGCCGGGGCTGGGGTATTAGTGAATAAGTTTTTCAATAAACGGGAATCCGCCATGATTTCACTTGATTTCAAAAAGATGAACGGCCTTGTCCCCGCCGTGGCCCAGGACCATGCGACCGGCGAGGTGCTGATGCTGGGGTTCATGAACCAGGAAGCCTGGGAGGCCACAGTGAAAACCGGCCATGCCACCTATTACAGCCGCAGTCGGAACTGTCTATGGGTGAAAGGCGCAACCTCCGGGAAGCTTCAGCTCGTCCGGGAGATCCGCATCGACTGCGATGACGATGCGGTGGTGCTCAGGATCGAGCAGGTCGGGGGGGCTGCCTGCCACACGGGGCACCGCAGCTGCTTTCACAAGCGGGTCGAGAACGGGTCGGTCAGCATCATCGGCGAGCCGCTCTTCGACCCGAAGGAGGTCTATAAAACGTGAGCGAGAAGCTTAAGCTGGGAATTCCCAAGGGCAGCCTCCAGGAGGCGACCATCGCCCTGTTCAAGCGTTCGGGCTGGACGATCAACGTCAACAGCCGCAGCTATTTCCCGGAGATCAACGACCCGTTCATCGAGTGCGCCATCTGCCGCGCCCAGGAGATGTCCCGCTATGTCGAGAACGGCACCCTGGATGCGGGCCTGACCGGCAAGGATTGGATCGCCGAGAACAGCTCCGACGTCCACGTCGTCGCGGACCTGATCTACTCCAAGGTGAGCGCCCGGCCGGCGCGCTGGGTGCTGGCCGTCCCCTACGACTCGCCCATCAGCCGGCTGGAGGATCTGGCCGGCAAGAAGATCGCCACCGAACTGGTGGCCTTCACCCGGCGCTTCTTTGCCGCGCGCGGAATCGAGGTGACGATCGAGTTCTCCTGGGGCGCGACCGAGGCCAAGGTCGTCTCCGGGCTGGCCGACGCGATCGTGGAGGTCACCGAAACCGAGAGCACGATCAAGGCCCACGGGCTGCGCATCATCCACGAGCTGATGCAGACCAACACCCAGCTCATCGTGAACCACGCGGCATGGAAGGTCCCGCCCAAGCGAAAAAAAATCGAGCAGATCGCCCTTTTGCTCCAGGGTGCACTCCTCGGCGACAAAATGGTGGGGCTGAAAATGAACGTACCCGAGGAGCGCATGGAGCAGGTGGTGGCCATGCTGCCCAGCCTGAAATCCCCGACGGTCGCCCCGCTCTACCGCTCGACCTATTTTTCGGTGGAGATCATGGTCAGCCGCGAGATCGTGCGGGACCTGATCCCCAAACTCCTCGAAAACGGCGCGGAGGGGATCATCGAGTACCCATTAAACAAGGTGGTTTAAAGCTGGGAAGCGCTTTAAACCACCTTGTTTAATACAGCCAAAGGAAAATCCATGGTTTCCAAAAGAACTCAAGAGCTCAGCTCCTTCATCGTGATGGACGTGCTCGAGAAGGCCAAGGAGATGGAGCGCGGCGGCGTGCACGTCATTCACCTCGAAGTGGGCGAGCCCGATTTCGATGCCCCCGACTGCGTGAAGGCGGCTGCATGCCGGGCGCTCGAGAACGGCCACACCCATTACACCCACAGCATGGGCGACCGCGAACTGCGCGAGGCGATTGCCGGCCACTACCGCGCCACCTACGGGGTGGGCGTCGAGCCCGACCAGATCATCGTCACCTCCGGCTCCTCGCCGGCGATCCTCCTGGTCTTCTCCGCCCTCCTCGACCCCGGGGATGAGGTCGTCATCTCCGACCCCCACTACGCCTGCTACCCCAACTTCATCCGGTTCGTGCAGGGGGTGCCCGTCCGCATTCCTGTGTTCGAGGAGGACGGTTTCCAGCTCCGGCCGGAGGCCATCCGTGCGAAGCTCTCCGCCCGCACCAAGGCCATCTTCATCAACTCCCCCTCCAACCCCACGGGGAACCTGCTCTCGGCCGATCGGATGCGCGAGATCGCCGCGATGACCGCGGAGCCGGGTGCGCCGATGATCGTCTCCGACGAGATCTATCACGGCCTGGTCTACGAAGGCCAGGATCACAGCATCCTGGAGTTCACCGACCGCGCCTTTGTGCTGAACGGCTTCTCGAAGCTCTATGCCATGACCGGCCTGCGCCTGGGCTACGTGATCGCCCCCCCGGCCCTCATCCGGCCCATGCAGAAGCTGCAGCAGAACTTTTTCATCTCCGCCAACTCGATGGTGCAGCGCGCCGCCATCGCCGCCCTGCAGTGCGCCGGGGAAGAGGTGGCCCGCATGAAGGCCGTCTACGACAAGCGGCGCCGGTATATGATCCGCCGGCTGCGGGAGATCGGGTTGGGGATCACCGTGGAGCCGACCGGCGCCTTTTACGTCTTCGCCAACGCCCGGCACATTTCAACGGACTCCTACAAGCTTGCCTTCGACATCCTCGAAAAGGCCCATGTCGGCGTCGCCCCGGGGATCGACTTCGGCCCGAACGGCGAAGGCTACCTGCGTTTTTCATACGCCAGCTCCATGGAAAACATCGCCGCGGCCATGGACCGCCTGGAGCACTATTTCAAACGCCGGGCGAATCCGGCCTGATGAAATCGGATAAACCTCGAATGACACCGGCGCGCAGATGCTTATTAAATCGGCACAATTCCTGACCAGCGCCGCCCGGCCGGAGCAGTTCCCGGCGCCGGACCTGCCGGAGGTGGCCTTTGCCGGCCGCTCCAACGTCGGAAAATCGAGCCTGATCAACACCCTCGTCAACCGCAAGAAACTGGTCCTCACCAGCTCCACACCCGGCAAGACCCGGCTGATCAATTTCTTCCGGGTGAACGATGCCTTCATGTTCGTCGATCTCCCGGGCTACGGCTACGCGAAGGTGCCTCACGTCGAGCGTCGCGGCTGGCGCCCCATGATCGAGCGCTACCTCACCGGGCGGGAAAGCCTGAAGGCGGTGGTGGTCATCCTGGATGTGCGCCGCACCCCCGGCCCCGAGGAGGTGCAGCTGCTGGCGTGGCTGGAAGAGAGCGATATCCCGCCCGTCCTGGTCGTCACCAAGGCGGACAAGCTCTCAAAGAGCGCCCGGGCCAAGCAGCTCAACCTCATTGCCGAGGCCATCGGGGTGGACCCGGAGGAGCTGCTCCTTTTCTCATCGAAAACCCGCCACGGGTGGGACGCCCTCTGGAAGGCGATTCTGGAGCTGACCCAGCCCCCGCCGGAAGACGAAAGGGCCTAACCGGCACCCATGTCCGCCACCCCGCACGCGTCGGCTTTCAAATCGGGCGTCGTCACCATCGCCGGGGCGCCCAACGCGGGTAAGTCGACCCTCCTGAACCGCATCCTGGGCGAGAAGGTCTCCATCATCTCGAGCCGCCCCCAGACGACCCGCAACCGGATCCTGGGGGTCTGCCACCGGCCGGGCGCCCAGATCCTCTTCTACGACACCCCGGGGATCTTCGCCGCCGGCGACCGGTTCAACACCCGCATCGTGGATGCCGCCTTCAGCGCCTTCGGCGACGCGGATGTGATCCTCGCGGTGGTGGACGCCGCGCAGCCGGACCGGAAGGCCGAGGAGCTGCTCGCGCAGCAGCTGCGCACCCGGAAAGGCGCGGTCATCATCGCCCTCAACAAGGTCGATCTGATCACGGAGAAGGGGACGCTGCTGGAGATGATCCGGCGCTGGTCGGCCCGATGCCCCTGCGAGGCCGTGGTGCCGATCTCCGCCCTCGACGGCACCCAGGTCGAGACGCTCGTCGCCGCCCTCATTGCCGCCCTGCCCGAAGGCCCCGCCTATTTCCCCGAGGAGACCCTGACGGATGCGACCGAACGCTTCATCGCGGCCGAGCTCATTCGCGAGAAGGTCTTCCGGCTGACCGGGGAGGAAGTCCCGTATGCCACGGCCGTAACGGTGGAGGCCTTCAAGCCCAGCGCGGACGGCAAACGGGTGAACATCGAGGCGACGATCCACCTCGAGCGCGACTCCCAGAAAGGGATCGTGATCGGGAAAGGCGGGGCGATGCTGAAGCGGATCGGCACCGAAGCGCGCCGGGAGATCGAACAGATGATCCAGGCGAGGGTTTTCCTGAAGCTCTTCGTGCGGGTCCAGAAGAACTGGCGCAGGGACGCGAAGGCGATCGAGCGCTTCGGCTACTAGAATGCCGATAAACGGCCCCTCAGGCCCCGTTTATCGGCACCCTATCGGTGTCATCACGGCCCGTATGGCACCGTGCATGAAGGCGCTCGTATCTGTTA
>JALOOS010000332.1 GCA_025454275.1 Desulfobacterales bacterium
GCGTGGAGAGGACATGAATCTGCGACTGTTTCCCCCCGAGCGCATGAATACGGATTATCCCTGGACGCTGTGGGCCATCGGGTGGCTGGCCATCTTCAAGGCCGTGCTGTGGCTGGCCTACGAACCGGCGCTGCCGGAGGCGCTGCTCCGGTCGGTGGGCTGGAAGTATATAATCGGAGCGCTGCCGTTGCTGATCTGCGGAGTGGCCTTGTGGAAGAGGCGCCGCTGGGCTGTCTGGGGGCTCGTGCTCTCGGCCGTCGCCGACTTGGTTTTTCTGCTCGCTCTGCCCGGGAGCCTGCAAGCCTATCTGGTGGACTCCGAAGTGGCGCTCTTCTCGGTCCTGCTCTCCGCCGTGGTGCTGGTCTGCGGCGGGCCGGTCGGGTCCGCGTTGATTCTGTGCGGGATTCCGGCCATGTTCCGCCATACCCGATAGACCGTCCGGCCTTCTTGTCGCTGCGAGGTTTTCGGCTATCTCCCGCGCCGCTCCTCTCCCGGCCCCGGGAACCCGGGGCTGTCGCTGAGGCTTCGAGGCCGATCCTTCCCGCCGAAGTCAGGCCATATCCAGGAAATCGCCCACGGCTGTTAAGAACGCAGCCTTGTTTTCGATGTGCGGCCAATGCCCCGCGCCGGGAATGGTGATCAACCGCGCCTGCGGCAAGGCGGTCTTTATTTCGAGCCAGTCCTGGTCCTCGACATGGGCGGAGCGGGCGCCGCGGATGAAGAGACAGGGGTTGGGAAAACGGCCGAGCTCCACCGGCCCGAAAAGCAGCGGCAGATTTCCGCGGATGGCGTCCAGGTTGACTTTCCAGCGGTAGGCCCCGTTCGGCAGACGCTCAAGGCTCTTGAGCAGAAAGAGTCGAACGACGGGGTCCGCGACGGCCGGCCGGAGCCTGGCGTCGGCGTCCCGGAGCCCCTCTAAAGATCGCAGGTCCAGCTGCGCCAGCGCTGCGATCGCCTGGCCGTAGGTCGAACGGCTGGCCGTGTGGGTGATATCGACGACGACCAGCCGCTGCACGCGGTCGGGGCGCCGAGCGGCAACGCGCAGGGCCACCTTTCCGCCCATGGAATGCCCCATCAGCAGGGCAGCGCCGATCGCGAGCGCGTCCATCAAGCGCTCCACATCCTCGGCCATGGCCTCGTAATCGAAGCGCGGACTGTGAAAGGAGCGGCCGTGGTTGCGCAGGTCCGGGACAACCACAGAGAAGCGCTGCGAGAGCGCCTTCGCCACGGGATGCCAGTTGTCCCAGCAGCCGAACAGGCCGTGCAGGATCAGCAGGGGCGCGCCTGCCCCGTAGCGTTTGCAGTAGAGGGGCGGCGTCATTCGAACGCCGCAGGCGCCGGGCCGCCGAGCAGGCGATGGTTGAGGCCGACTTCGAGGCGAAAGCGTGCCACGCGCTCGGCAAGGGACACCCGGTAGGCCGCCTGCGCCAGGTCGTGTTCGCCGGCGGCGATCACCCCGCAGCCGGCGATGAGGCCGCAGCCGCTGCCGGCCTCAAGCAGGCGGGCGACCAGGCCGCCGCCGTCGTCGCGGGCCAGCGCCGGCAGGCTCGTCACCGGCAGGCGAACCTTGTGATACGCCGCTTCGGCATCGATCGGGGCGACGCTGGGGAACCCGGCCTCCAAACCCGCAGAGGCCGCGGATTTACCGACCAGCGCTTGGATTCCGGCGGCCGACGCCAGGGCCGCCATCGCCTCCGCGGTCGCCAGCGGGCTCGCGGCCAGCATGCAGGCCGTGAACGGGGTGCGGGAGTAGACGAGGCGGTGCAGGCGGACATCGGCGGCCTCCGCCGCGCTCGGGCCCAGGGAGATGCGCGCCAAGGGAATCCCGATGTTCTCGGGAGCCGCCGACATGGGGCAGAAGACCATCTCGTCGGCGGACAGCCGCCGGCTCATGGATCCGGTGCCGAACGCACCCAGTCCGAGGTCGAAATTGTAGGCCAGCCAACGGCTGAACTCGCCAACCAGCGCCGCCTCGACCCCCAGCTCCGAACCCCGCTCCAGGCCACCCATGCGGCGCGGCGCGCATGCGAAGGCGGCCTGGGCCCCGCCGGACCGAATGGCGGCCTGAAGCACGGCGGTGTCGACCCCGCGCCGCCGCAATGCAATGGCGGTCGCGGCGCTGTTTTCCAGAACGCTCAGGCGGTGCAGGCATTCATCGAGGCTCTGCCCGCGGGCGAACGGCCCGTGCCCCTTCACGATCGCGACCGGTGCCCGCCGCAGGTAGGCGGGGATCCTGCGTTCCATGTCGATTGAGCCGACCGTGTCCCGGAACACGCCCACCGGGACGGCCCCGACCAGGCCGGCGCCCCAGAAATCGACCGGTTGGAAGTGGCAGTCCTCCGGATATTCGCCGGCCGGGCCGGCGGGCTGCAGAAAGAGGGGGTGCTGCTTCGTCTCGAAACCGAGCAGGGTGGTGGCGATGGCGTGGGAGTGGACGCAGGCGTTGGCGCCGGGCAGCTCCAGCACGCGGCGGTGGGTGTTGGCCTCGGACGACGGCCGG
>JALOOS010000333.1 GCA_025454275.1 Desulfobacterales bacterium
GTCAATTTTTCACATCGCCGAACGCATATTTGCTGATCAACTCCATGAGATCGGCGGGGGATTCGGTGTCGGTGATGAGCTGGCCGGGTTTCAGCACCGCGCCCGATCCGCCGGGGTTGATGCTCACGAACTTGTCGCCGATCAGCCCCTCGGTCTTGATCGAGGCGATGGCATCGTCGAAAATCTCGACACCCAAATTGATGCGGAGCTCCACCACGGCCTGCTGCCGCTCGGGGTCGATCCGCATGGCGCCCACCTTGCCGACCGGAAGCCCGTACATGGTGACGACCCCCCCGGCCCGCAGCCCCGTCACATTGCTGAACCGCGCGGTCAGCGGATAGGTGTTGCCTCTGCCGAAGACGCTGAGATCCCCCAGCTGGATCGTGAGGTAGCCGATGGCCACCAGTCCGATGACCACGAACACGCCGACGGCGGTCTCCTTGGAGTATTTCTTCATGCAGGTTCCCTTCGGGTTTCACACTGGACGTTCGAAATCACCGCCTTGCTGAAGCGGGCGAGTTCGATGATGGATTCGATTTCGACCTGGGGCTGCCCCTGGGCCATGCCGACCGAGATCGAGAAGTCGAAGCACGCATCCTCTTGAATCCGCTCGTTGAAGACGCGGGCGACCTCCGCCATGCCCTCGCGGCGGAAGTCGGCGATAAAATTCTCCAGGATGCGCGCCGCTTCGTCGGTGTTCGAAAAGGGCAGGATGGTGACGACCTCGTTCATGGTCTGGCGGCTGGAAAAGCCGCCCACCGCGCCGAAGTGTTTGCGCAAGTAGGCCACGAGGGAGACCAGCACTGCCTGGGCCGCGTCGTGGCTGACCGCCCGGGTGATGGCCTCCATGTTGTCGAAGGAGAAGACCAGCACCGAATAGGTGTCGTCGCCCTCCAACCGGGCGAGGTCGGTCTGGTAGCGGATCTTGAAGTGCCGGCGGGAGTAGGCGCCGGTCAGTTCCCCGGCCAGGTCCGCGAGGCTCTGTACGATCTCGTCCCGGAAGGGGTGGTCGCACTGGTCCAGCTTTTCCGGCGGCCCTTCGAAGGCGATGACCTTGTCCCAGAGGACCACCACCCGGTTGGAGATGAAGAAGACGTCCGGGATCTCATGGCTGATCAGGACGGCCGTAAACCCGAAGGTCTTCTTGTAATGGGCGATCATCTGCAGGATGGCGTTCTTGCGGATGGGGTCCTGCCCGGTGGTCGGCTCATCGAAGAGCACCACCTGGGGGTCGGTGACGAGCGCCCGTGCCAGGGCCGTGCGCTTCTGCATGCCCCCCGAAATCTCCGATGGGTATTTATGGGCGACCTCCGTGAGCTCGGTCTGTTCGATGCGGGTCATCGCCCGCCGCTCGATCTCCCGGCGGCCCAGGCGGGTCGTGCGCCGCAGCGGCAGGGCCACGTTCTCGAAGACCGTCATCGAGTCGAAGAGCGCGTTGTTCTGGAACATGTAGCTGATGCGGCCGATGTAGTCGTCCCACTCCCGGCGGCTCATGCGGGCGAGCGGTGTGCCGCGGTAGAGGATCTCGCCCGCATCCGGGGTGAGCAGCCCGATGATGTGTTTCAGACTCACGCTTTTGCCGGTGCCGCTCAACCCGATGATGGTCGTCACCTCGCCTTCGTAGACTTTGAAATTGACCCCGTCCAGGATGGTGCGGTCCCCGAAGCGCTTGACGACGTTCCGGAACTCGATCAGGGGTTGCGGCTCCATGGGCGCTCCCGGTCAGAGCAAAAAGGAGGTGACGACGTAGTCGGCGATCAGGATCATGACGCAGGAGATGACCACCGCCGAAGTGGTGGAGAGGCTCACGCTCTTGGCCCCGAAGCCGTCCTGCCGCATGTGGGTGAAGAACCCCTGGAAGCAGCAGATCGTGATGACCAGCAGGGCGAAGACCAGGGATTTGATGAACCCGCCGCGCACGTCGATCCAGTCGACGCTGGCATCGATCCGGTAGAGATAGGCGCCCGAGTCGGCCCCGAGCAGGATCACCCCGCTGACGTAGCCGCCCAGGATCCCGACAATGTTGAACAGGGCCGTCAGGATCGGGAAGCTGATGACCGCTGCGGCGATCCGCGGGCTGATGAGGTAGCCGAGCGGGTCGATGCGCATCGTGGTCAGGGCGTCGATCTGCTCGGAAATGCGCTGGATGCCGATTTCAGCGGTCATGGCCGAGCCGGCGCGGGCGGTGATCATGATGGCCGTGAGCACGGGGCCCAGCTCGCGGACCAGCGACAGGGCGACCGCGGTGCCCAGAAACCCCACGGCGCCGAATTTATTCATCACGTAGTAGAGCTGAAGCCCCAGCACCATCCCCGTGAAAAACCCCACCAGCATCACGATGCTCGCCGACCGGGTCCCGATGAAGTAGACTTGGTGGACGATTTCGCGCACCTGCCCCGGTCGGAAGATCAGCACCACGGCCCGCGCGAAGAAAATGGCCATGGCGCCAAGGGTATTGTTCAGCCGGATGGCGAAGGCCCCGAACGGATTGAACCGTCATGACGCGAACGCCTCCCGCAAAAAATCAGCCTGCGGTTGACAAGTCGAAGGTGAATCCGATATCTGATCTATAACTCTCCAATTATACAATCTATGGAGGGTGAATCAAGTTCTATTTCCGGAAACGGAGACCTCAATCGGAAGGAGCCAACAGCATTCTATGGATATGTTCGCCAGAGCCAGGGACGGCATCGGCGGTTTGGACGTCTCCGACAGCGTGAAGGCGGCGGCCCTCGGCCACCTGAAACGCTGGCTGAGCGAGCCGGCCTTCGCAGCGTATGTGCCCCAGATTCACTACCTGATCGAAGCCGGCCAGTGGGGCGTTCTGCTGGATTCGTTCTACCAGGTGATCCCCTTCGGGACCGGCGGCCGCCGGGGGCCGGTCGGAGTGGGTCCCAACCGCATCAATCCCTGGACCATCCAGGCCTCCGCCCAGGGTCACAGCCAGTATCTTCTCCGGCATTACGGCGCGGCGGCCCGTGAGCGCGGGGTGGTGCTGACCTTCGACGTGCGTCGCTTTGCCCAGAAGGGGGTCTACGCCGAGGACCGGCCCAATCCCGTTCGGGATCTCGACGGCTGGCGGCTCGCGCAGGCCGCGGCGGAGGTCTATGCCGCCAACGGCCTGAAGGTCTACCTGTTCAAGACCCCGCGCAGCACGCCGGAGCTCTCTTTCGCCATCCGGCACCTGGGGGCGGTCTCCGGGGACATGTTCAGCGCCAGCCACAACCTGCCGCCCGACAACGGGAAAAAGGTCTACGACGCGTGCGGCGGGCAGCTGATCCCCCCGCACGATCAGGAGCTGGTGGACGAGGTGACGACCCGGGTCACGGCGATCGGGTGCATGGACTTCGCGGCGGCGTGCGACAAGGGGTTGGTCGTGTTCCTGGGCGATGAGGTCGACCGCGCCTTCCACGAGGCCGCACGCTCGGTCTCGATGTCGGCGGCCCGGGAGCTTGCCATCGTCTACTCCCCCCTGCACGGCACCGGTCTCACCTCGGTTTACCCCGTCCTCCGGCAGCTGGGTTTCGACGTGCGCCTGTGTCCGCGCACGTCGAACCCGAGCGGGGCATTCGAAAACGTCACCTTCAACATCCCCAACCCCGAGGTGGTGGAGTCCTTCGATGCGAGCCTGCCCTATGCCCGCGAGACGGGGGCCGACATCCTGCTCAGCACCGACCCGGATGCGGACCGGATCGGCATCATGGTGAACCACAAGGGGCAATGGCGCTTTCTGACCGGAAACGAGATCGGCATCCTCATCGCCCAGTACGCCATGCAGAAACTCAAGGCGGCCGGCCGTTTGACTGCCGGCCGGACGATCGTCAAGACCGATGTCACCACCTCGCTGATCGACACGATGGCGCAGGCGAACGGAATCCGCTGCATCGGGGATCTCCTGGTCGGCTTCAAGTACGTCGCCGAGGAGATGAACCGTCTGGAGCGGGAGGGGCGGATCGAGGACTTTGTATTCGGCTGCGAGGAGAGCCACGGCTACCTCGCCGGCGGCTACGCCCGGGACAAGGATGCCGCCGGGGCGGCGGTGTGGCTGGCGGAGTTCGCCGCGGAGCTGAAGCGCGAGGGGCGGACCCTGGTCGATGCGCTGGATGAGATCTACGCCGCCTGCGGCTACTGCCACAACTACCTGACGGAGATCCGCCTGCTCGGGGCCAAGGGCATGGAGCAGATCGCCGCCATCATGGACCATTTCCGCAACGCGCCGGTGGAGGGCTTCGGCGAGTTCGCGGTGGCCGGTAAGATCGACCGCTGGCAGGGGGAGCCCCAGCCCCATCTCTCGGAGACCGACACCTCGGCCCGCAACGTCGTGGTGCTGG
>JALOOS010000072.1 GCA_025454275.1 Desulfobacterales bacterium
GCCCGCGTTCGGCCAGATCCCGGGTCTCCGCCGCGAGCCCACGGTCGGCGAGCGGGGCGGCGTGCTTGACGCCGACATCGGCGAAGATCAGAACATTGGACCGCAGCGCCGCCCTCAGCCTCAGGGTCTCGTGGCTCGCCCCTTGAATCACCCCTTGCTCGGAAACCACCGCTCCCATGTGGACGTTGACCCGGATGAAATGGGCCTCGGCAGCCGCGGCGGCCGCGAGGGCCGCGAGGGCGTCGTTGCGCAGGGCGTTCACCCCGACCGGCAGGCCCGAGGCCCTCACCACCTCCCGCGCGACCGCCGCCAGTGCCGCCACCGTCTCCGCCGGGACGCGGCCCGGGTAGAAGGGCTTGTCCCGGAAATTCTCGACGATCAGGCCGTCGACCCCCTGCCGTTTGAATACGGCGACCTCGGAGAGCGCCGTGTCGTAGACCGGCCCCATGCGGCCGTCATAATCGGGCGCCCCGGGCAGCGGCAGAAGATGCACACAGGCAATCACCGGCTTATTGCGCCCGAACAGCTCATGAAATCCCATTGCCTTCTCCCTTCCGGAGCCTGTCCCGCCCGCGGACAATTCGAAAAACGGCGGCGGTGGAAAGGCTCACAATCCGTTGTCGTTGGGCTGCCCCATGCGCAGGGGTCCTCCGCGGGCCGTGGGCCAAGGCAGGCAGTTGCCGGCCGCGCCGGGAACTGTGAAAATGTCCATGCCGTGGTCAAACGTCTGCACGATGATCTCCAGTTGGCCGTCGCCGTCGAGATCCCCCACCGTCGGGGCGGCCGGCGCGCCGTTGCCGTTGCCGTTGGTGCCCGGGTTGGGCAGGGCGATGTCGTGCAGCCGGCGGCCGTCCGCCCCCAGGATGATCAGGCGGCCGGAGTCCTGAACGTTCGGCGCACCGTAGGTGGAAAAGACAACTTCAGGTGAACCGTCCTGGTTCAGGTCCGCCACGATCGGCTCCGAGGCATACATGACCGCCTTGCCGTGAGTGTAATTGTAGCGCCACAGCTCGCCGGCCTGAGCGGTGAAGGCCCGCATGACGCCGTCGTTGAGCGAAACCACGATTTCCGGGGCTAAATCCCCTTGCAGGTTGACGGCAGCGGCTGCCGGAATGCCCGCCGGGGGATACCAGCCGGAGACGGATATGGGGGCTCCGCCGCGCGGCAGATCCTCCCAGCCGGCCTTGCGCATGGCCGAGCGGCTGCCGTCGCCGTGCGCTCCCTCCAGCACCATCACGCCATAGGCCTGGGTCTCATAGGGCACCTTGAATTCGATGTTGGGAACACCCAGCACCTCGTTGCGGCCGTCCCCGTCCACGTCCACGATGGTGGGCGGGGAGGCCGTCCACTGCAACCACTCCTGGGCGCTGGGATGGGGCCAGACCCCCGTGTGCAGATGATAATGGTTTTCCTCCACCACCGCGTCTTCCCAGCGGATGAACTGACCCCATGTCAGTCGCTGCCCGAAATAGCGGCTGTCCCGGTTGGTGAACCAGGCGGAGGCATTGATCGCGACCCCGTCCGGATCGAAGGCCTGGATGTGGTGGTTGTCGTAGGTAACGATGATCTCAAGCTCCGGATCGTCGTCGATATTACCGATAGCGAGGTTGAGGCCATAGCACCCGTAACCGCTGTGTCCCATACCGTTGCGGTCCGCATCCCCGCCCTCACCGCTGCGTTGGTTGTAGCGCGGCCAGGCCGGGTAGCTCAGCCCGGGAGGCTGAAAGAGGTCGCCGTCGGCATCAAATACAAATACCTGCGCTCCGTCGCTCCGGGTCTGGGTGGTGGTGGCCACCACCTCGATCCGCCCATCGAGGTTGAGATCGGCGGCCGCCAGCCCCCTTACCTCCGGGGATTCGCCGGCCGAGGTCGTGTCGGCCGGCCAGCCGGGTTTCAGGACCAGGCGGCGGTTGCGCCATTCATACGCATAGACTTCATGGCGCGCACCGAAGATCACTTCGGGCACGCCGTCGCCTTCGAGGTCCACCACCACGTGGGGGGCATACACGCGCCCGCCGTTGTGGTCGACGCGGTCCAGCAACTGCCCCTGGCCGTTGAAGACATAAATGGAATAATAGGCGGCGATCAGCTCATTCTGACCGTCTCCGTCCAGGTCCGCCACCACCGGTGATGCGTACCAGCCGGTCTGACCGGCCAGTCTCATTCGAAACACCGGCGCCTGGACCTCGCCCGCGCTTTGGGCCACGGTGCAAACGGGATTGCGCACCCCGCCGGTGGCATTGCCCGTGGGCGGAGCGGAATCTCCGCTCCCCCCGGAACCGGTCCCACCGCCGCTCCCGCCGCAGCCGAAGGCCGCGGCCGAGAGGACCATCACCCCTATTCCAAAAACCAACCGCTTCAATGGCTTCATGTCGAAAGGATGGCTCCGATGAGTTGACCCTTTTGAAAACCCAAACGACGGGCGATGCCTGAACGATGCGGGCCCGCGGAAGTCCCCGTCGCGGCTACCCGAATCTTCTTTAAACCCCAAGCCCTTTGCCCTCTGCTTCTTACTGGCACCGGCCGCGCAGATCGATCGGCCAGACGTCGACCACCTTGCCGGAGCGGGTGATGTAGAAATGATCGAAGAGGTTGACGGTGGGGTCGCAGTGCGAGACGACGAGCTCCAGCACCTGCCCGAGTTCGGGCAGGAGCGCGCCTCGCCCCACGGCGCTCACCTTGCCGTATTCGTCCCCGAACCAGTCGTACTGGAGCTTGGGGAATTCGGAATTCAGCAAGCACGGCCGGCCACCGTCCCGGTAGAGCGCCTTCAGCCCCGCATCGACCGTCACCTGCCGGCCGTGGCCCACTCCCACCACCGTGGTCAGCAGGGTGAGGGCCGGTCGATAGTCGGAGCATTCAGCCCCGTCCTCGCACTCGATCGCCATGTACTCGGCGTCCATGAGCGCGTAGGAGCCCGCCTGAAGCTCGGTCAGCTCGGGCACGGCGAGGTCGGTCGCGGCCGTACCGGTGCCGGAGGCGCTGAAGATTGTACAGCCTTCATCACGGCGCTGAAGCTCGCGAAAGACGGCCGCCGCCTGCTTGAGCGCCTTGAGCGACGCCGCCCGCCGGTCCACATAGCGGGGGATGTGCTGGACGTGGCCCGCGTAGGCCTGGATTCCCCGCAGCCAGAGGCTGCGGCTGGCCATGACCCGGTTCACCAGCTCCATGGCCTTGCCCGGGACCACCCCGGTGCGATGGTGGCCGACATCCAGATCCACAAGCACGTCCAGGCGCAGGCCGCTTCCGGACAGCTGTTTCTCGAGCAGCTCCACCCCGGCGGGGTGGTCGACAACCGCCATGAGGGAGCGGGTCTTGCGCAAAAGGGATTTGAGGCGGGCCGCCTTGGCCGGGGTCGCGACCGCACCCGTGATGAGGACGCCCTCGATCCCGGCCGAAACCAGCGCTTCGGCCTCCGAAACCTTGGCGGCGCAGAGGCCGACCGCCCCTGCCGCCAGCTGCATCTTGGCCAGCATCGAGCATTTATGCGTCTTGGCGTGCGGCCGGAGCGCCTTGCCGGCAGCGGAGACGCGCGCCTGCATGGTCTGCAGGTTATCATCCAGGAGATCCAGATCGATCGTCAGGCACGGGGTGTCCAGCTCCCATTTGCTGCGGCCTTTCGGGTCCATCGTCGCTTTCCTCCTCGACGGCCTTGCGCCGCCGGGTCACAGTCCCTTCTTCTCGAAGAACACGAAAACGAGAACAAAGACCACCCCCAGGATCGGGATCACGACCCAGGGGCTCACCCCCAGGACTCCTGGCAGGGTGATTTTGCCGAAGTTTCCCCAGGCAAGCAGACTCTTCTCCAGATGCGCGTAGGCTTCGGCATAAAGAGCGGCACCGGCGACCATCCCGGCGATCGCCCAGATCGCATGCCAGCGCCCCTCGGCCACGGCCCCGACGGAAGTCCCGGGGCAGAAGCCCATGACGGCCCAGCCGGCACCGAACAAGGCCCCGCCGACGATCAGGGCCCCGAGCAGCGTCGCTTTGACGCTCAGCGTGGCGATCCCCATCGCGACCAGCAGGTGAATACCGATCATCCCCACCAGGATGGCCGACATCATGAATTTCATGATGGTCATGTCTTGCAGCAGCATGGCGCCGACCTGCTTTTCAAAGCGCAGCACGCGTCCCTGCTGGAGCAGGGCGCCGAAACAGATCCCGGTGATCAACCCCAGCCACTGTTCGCTCATCGCAGGCCTCCCTTCTGCCGGTAGACGAAGGCCGCCACCATGACCCCGACTCCGAAAAATAATCCCAGGGCGATGAAACCGCTCACGGAAAGCTGCATCAGCCCGCTCAGGCCATGGCCGCTCGGGCAGCCGTCCGCCATGCGGGCGCCGAACATCGCGACGATACCACCGAGAAAGGCCCCGAGGGCGCGTTTGACGACGCCGCTCCCGAAGCGTTCGCGCCAGACCGGCGGGACCGCCTCGAGCTTGAAGCTCCCGTCCACCACCGAGGCTCCCAGGGCGCCAATGAAGATCCCGACGATGACCATGAACTGCCAGTCGATTTTGGGCGCCGTTTTGGCGAAATAGGGGTTGGCCTTGACCCGGGCCGGGTCCACCTCCCGCTCGATAAACCCCGCCGCCCGCACGAAGGTCGTGGACGCACCCAGGTACTGGGTTTTTCCCAAGAGCAGGGTGGAAACCAGCACGGAGAGTGTCGCCAGAACCCCGACCAGGGCGCCGGCCACGTAAGGCCTCCAGCTGAAGTGTCGTGGCATGCTTCCCCTCCTTTCCCGGTTGGATGTCCAGGGTGTAACACCCCTGCGGTCGCAGATACCCGCCACCGGATCCGGTATAGTACGATTTGCAGCGGGCCTCAAGTCGCGCGGCGGCACAGCGGCCTCCCGGCGGAAGCGATGGAAAAGAGGTCTTGGAATGTGGTAGAAAGCGAAACGACCGTTCGTGACACCGGAGCGCCTTCGTGACCCCTGCCGATATCAGCGCCGTTCTCGAAAAGGCGACCGTCCCCGAGCACTCGGCCGCGTTCATGCGCGCCATGTCTGGCGGGGAGCCCTTTCTGGCCGGCCCCTATCTCTTCATCGCCGCCGAGGAGTGGCTGCTGGCCGTGGGCTATCCGTTGGAGGGGACGGCCGGCCCGGATTCGTTCGAGGAGGCGCTCGACGAGGCCCTGCGCCGAACCCGCGCCCGGGACTGCTGGGCCATCGGCGCCGCCCTGCCCGATCGGTTGAAGCCACACCGCCGGGAGCAGGACACCTATTATGTGCTCGCCGCCGATACCCCGGTGCCGCCCCGTCTGGAACGTCTGGCCGCACGCGCAGCGGCAACCCTCACCCTCGAGGAGGGCATCGCCTTCACTCCGGCCCACCGCCGCCTGTGGGCCGAATTCATGGGGCGCGTGGCCCTCCCGCCGCGGGTGCGCGAGCTCTACGCCCGCACCGAGGCCGTGCTGCAAACCGCCCCCGGCCTCTCGCTCCTGAACGCCTGGGACAAGGACGGGCATCTCGCCGCCTGCCTTTTGCTCGACGCCGCACCCCGCCGTTTTACGAGCTATCTCCTCGGCGCCCACTCCCGCACGCACTGCACGCCCTGGGCCTCCGACCTCCTGTTTCGTGAGATGCTCGGGCGCGCCCGGGCGAGCGGCAAGGCGTACCTGCACCTCGGGCTGGGGGTGAACGAGGGGATCCGCCGCTTCAAGACCAAGTGGGGCGGCCGCCCGGGGCTGCCCTATGAGATGGCGGAGTGGCAGGAGCGGCGGGGCCGGCATGCGGAAGTGGACGCGCTGATGCGGGTGTTGGCCTCCATGCCCCGTGAACCCCTCTCCAAGCAGCAGTTTCTGGCAAGCCTGCCGCCGCAGCGCAACTTTGCGATGCTCTGGGAGGTTGAAAAAAACGGGAACCGATCCTGGATCGGGGGGACGGCCCATTTTTTCTGCTATAGCTTCGAGTCCTCCTTCCGAAAGCTGTTCGAACGGGTGGACACGGTGCTCTTCGAAGGCCCGCTCGATTCCGAAAGCCTCAACCAGGTGTCGGCGGCCGGCCGCACCCCGGCACCGGGGAGCCCGCGGCTGATCGATGAGCTGTCCGAAGCCGACATCCGCCGCCTCGAGCGGGTGGTCTGCGGGCCGCGCGGATTCTGGGCGCGTTTTTTCGGCCGTGAGCGCAAGGCCCCCCCCGACGTGCGCCACCTGCTGGCCCACACCCGCCACTGGATGGCGTTTTTTTCCCTGTGGACCGGCTTCCTCGCCCGCCAGGGGTGGACCCAGTCGGTGGACCTGGAGGCCTGGCACCTGGCGCTGGAGATGGGCAAGGCGGTGCGGGGCATGGAGAGCATCGCCGAGCAGATCGAGACCCTGGAAGGCATCAGCCGGACCCGGGTCGTAAACTTCCTGCGCCAGTGCGGCCAATGGAAGCGCTTCATCCGGCGCAACGTTCGCGCTTACCTGAAGGGCGACGTGGACAACCTCTTCGGCACCAGCATCGAATTCCCGACCCGCACCGAGCTCGTGATCCACCGCCGCGATGCGCGCTTCCTTGAGCGGATGGGGCCTTTCCTGGAAGCGGGGCGCTCAGCGGTATTCGTGGGCTCGGCCCATATGATCAACCTGCGCGGGATGCTGGCCGAGGCGGGGTTCCGCATCCGGAGGAGCCGGTGATCGGCCCCGACCGCCTGAGCCGGATCACCGCCGGCGCCGTGGTGCCGGAGCAGGTCACGGCCTACGTCCGTGCGGTGGCCGGCTCGAAACCGAAAATCTGGGGCGCATGCGTCGGCTATGAAACAAACGGGTCGGTCGTCCTGGTCGGATATCCCCTGCACGACCCCCGGGATAGCGACGCCATGCGCCAGGCCGTGGAGCAGGTTCTGACAACAGCCGGGGCCGTGCGGCTGACCGTCATCGGTCCCGGGCGCCCGCCCCAGGCGCCTGAACACACGCCAGCCATCGAAGACTGCTACTATGCCCTGCCGGTGCCGGGGCCGGCTCCGGGATCGAAACTTCAAAACCTGCTGCGCCGGGCCGGCCGCGAGGTGACGCTGGATCGCGGGCGCCGACTGGACGCGGGCCATGCCGCATTGGTGCAGCGCTATCTGGATGAGCGCCCGCTTTCGTCCGGCACCCGGCACATCTTCAGGCAGCTCCCGGCCTACCTGGAGGCCTGCCCCGGGGCCCTGGTCGTCTCGGCGCGCCGCAGGGACGGGCGCCTGGCCGCCTTTGCCGTGGGCGAATTCGCGTCGCTGTCCACAGCGTTTTTCATGTTCTCATTCCGGGATCCCGACCTGGCGCCGCCCGGCAGCGCCGACCTCACCTTTTCCGGCCTGCTGCAGGAGGCTTGCGATCGCGGCCAGACCCGCATGAACCTCGGCCTGGGGGTCAGCGAGAGCATCCGCTTCTTCAAGCGCAAGTGGGGCGCCGAACCCTTTCTGCCCTATGTGGAAGTCAGCTGGGAACCGCACCCCCCGGGGCGTCTCGCACGCCTGGGCGCCGTGTTTCGGAGGAGGCGGCCATGACGAAGAACGCTCTCCCCGGAGCCGGAATGGATTTCCGCCCCCCCGGCCTCTGGGAAAGCATCAAGGAAGCCTTCCTCGGCGCGCGGCGGTTGCTCGACTGCCTCCAAGTGGAGGTCACCTCGCGCTGCCCGGGCCGCTGCACCTATTGCCCCCACACCACGTTCAAGGAGAGCTGGCGGCCGCAGGACATGGAGATGGCCACCTTCCGCCGGCTGTGG
>JALOOS010000073.1 GCA_025454275.1 Desulfobacterales bacterium
GTGCTCGCGGAGCTCAGGCATGGACCGCAGTGCCGCCGGCCGTCAGGCGGAGGTCATGATGCGGCGCAGCACATAGGGCAGAATGCCGCCGTGGGTGAAGTAATCGATTTCGATCTCCGTATCGAGTCGCGCGGTGACATCGAAGGCAACGGTGCGGCCGTCCGGTTTGACGGCCGTAACGGGCAGGACGGCGCGCGGTTTCAGGGCGGCCACCCCCCTGATCGAAATCCGCTCGGTTCCGTCGAGCCCGAGGCTGCGCCAGCTCTGGCCCTCCCGGAACATGAGGGGTAGAACGCCCATGCCGACCAGGTTGCTGCGGTGGATGCGCTCGAAGGACTCGCAGATGACGGCCTTGACGCCGAGCAGGCACGGCCCCTTGGCGGCCCAGTCGCGGGAGGAGCCGGAGCCGTACTCCCGCCCGCCCAGGACGATCAGGGGGGTGGCGGTGCGGCGGTAGGCCATGGCGGCCGCGTAGACGAAGGCCTCCTCTCCGTCGGGCAATGCGCGGGTGTAGCTGCCCTCCTTGGGGGCGACCATCTGGTTTTTGATGCGGATGTTGCCGAAGGTGCCCCGCATCATGACCTCGTGGTTGCCGCGGCGGGCACCGTAGGAGTTGAAATCCCGCGGATCGACGCCCTGGGAGACGAGGTATTGCCCCGCCGGGTAGTGGGCCGGGATGGCCCCGGCCGGAGAGATGTGGTCGGTGGTGACGCTGTCGCCCAGGAGCATGAGCACGCGCGCATCCAGGATGTCGCCCGGCGCGGCGGGATCGAGCGAAAATCCCTCGAAAAAGGGCGGGTTGCGGATGTAGGTGGAGCTCTCCTCCCAGGCGAAGGTGGTGCTGCCCTTGACCTCGAGCCGGTGCCAGAACTCGTCGCCCTTGGCGATGCGGCCGTACTCTTCCCGGAAGAATTTCTTCTGGACGTGCCGTGCGACCAGGGCTTCGATCTCGGCCTGGCTCGGCCAGATCTCCTTGAGATAGACGGGCCGCCCCTGGGGGTCACGGCCCAGCGGGTCTGCGGTCAGGTCCGTGTCCACGCGCCCGGCCAGCGCAAAGGCCACCACCAGCATGGGGGACATCAGGAAGTTGGCCTTGACGCGCTGGTGGATGCGGGCCTCGAAGTTGCGGTTGCCGGAGAGAACCGCGGCGACGGTGAGGTCGTTTTTGGCGATCGCCTCTTCGATCTCCGGCAGGAGCGGTCCGCTGTTGCCGATGCAGGTCGTGCAGCCGAAGGCCGCCAGGTGGAAACCGAGCGCTTCCAGGTAGGGGAGCAGACCGGCCGCCTTGAGGTAGTCGACGACGACCCTGGAGCCGGGGGCGAGCGAGGTCTTGACGGTCAGGGGCACCCGCAGGCCGTGTTCGACGGCTCGTTTCGCCATAAGCCCCGCGCCGATCAGGACGTGGGGATTGGAGGTGTTCGTGCAGGAGGTGATGGCGGCGATGACGATATCCCCGTCACAGAGGTTCACCGCGTGGCCGTTCAGGGAGAGGCTGCAGGTCTTGCGTCTGGGCCGGCACTCTTCCGAGCGGTGGGTACCGGTGCCGGACTCCTGGTGGTAGGTGGAAATGTGGGCGGGGTCGGCGTTGCGCTCGTAGTCGCAGCCCAGCACGGTGGCAAACGAGCGTTTGAGGTCGGAGAGGCGGATCCGGTCCTGAGGTCGGGCCGGGCCGGCCACCGATGGCTCGACCTTGCCCAGGTCGAGCGCCAGCACCTGGGTATATTCCGGGGTTTCGCTGCCGGCGTAGAAAAGTCCCAGGGCCTTCGCCGTCTTCTCGACCATCTCGGCACGGGCGGAGCGGTTGGTCAGGTGCAGGTAGTCGATGACCTGCTCGTCCACGGGGAAGAAGCCGATGGTGGCCCCGTATTCCGGGGCCATGTTGGCGATGGTCGCGCGGTCGGGGACCCGGAGACCCTTGACCCCCGGTCCGAAAAATTCGACGAATTTTTCCACCACCCCGTGGGCGCGGAGCATCTCGGTGATGGTGAGCACCAGGTCGGTCGCCGTGACCCCCTCGCGCAGAGTCCCGGTCAGGCGCACGCCGATCACCTCGGGGATGGCCATGTAGTAGGGCTGCCCGAGCATCACCGCCTCGGCTTCGATGCCGCCCACCCCCCAACCCACGACACCCAAACCGTTGATCATGGTGGTGTGGGAGTCAAGGCCCACAACCGTGTCGGGAAAGGCGAAGAGCTTGCCGTCCCTTTTTTCGCTCATGATCACCCGGCCGATGCTCTCCAGGTTGACCTGGTGGCAGATGCCGGCGTTCGGAGGCACCACCAGGAAATTGTTGAAACTCGCCTGAGCCCACTTGAGCAGGGTGTAGCGCTCCCCGTTGCGTTCATACTCCCGGGCGACGTTGTCGGTGAGAGCGTGCCGGGTCCCCCAGCTGTCCACCTGGATCGAATGATCGATGATCAGGTCCACCGGCACCAGGGGGTTGATCTTGCGGGGGTCGCCGCCCAGGGCCTTCACGGCATCGCGCATGGCCGCCAGGTCCACCACGGCCGGCACTCCCGTAAAGTCCTGCATCAGCACGCGGGCCGGATGGAAGGGGATTTCCAGGGGGGCGGCGTAGCGCTTTTTCCAGCGGGCGATGTTGAGCAGGTCTTTTTCAGCGACGATCCGGCCGTCCATCTTTCTCAGAAGGTTCTCCACCAAGACCCGGATGCAGAACGGCAGCCGCCGGATATCGGCCAGGCCCTCTTTTTCCAGGCGCAGGATATCGGCCAGAACCACCTCTTTGTCGCGAACCTTGAGCTTGCGGATGAAATTTTTCCTGACCATGACGGATCTCCTTCCGCGTGGCACCTCCCGCGGGAGGTGCGATAGGTGGATAATGGAGGGCCGACAGCCGGGTGCCTGCCGAACGTCAGCCGTTGCGCTGCAGATGGCGGATGCCTTCGGCGCCGGCCACGAACACCTCGTGCGCCAGGCCGACGAACAGACCGTGCTCCACGATCCCGGCCCGGCCGCTCAGCTGGGCGGCCAGCCGGCCGGGTTCCGTTATCGGGCCGAAACGCGCATCCAGCAGAAGGTTTCCCTGGTCCGTCAGCACGGGGATGCTGTTTCGTGTGCGCAGGGCGACCGCCGCCCCGAGGGATGCCAGGAAACGCTCCTCGGCCGCCCGGGCGAACGGGACCACCTCGACCGGCAGAGCCCAGCGGGTGCCGAGCCGCTCCGAGAGCTTGGACGCGTCGACGATGATGATGTTGCGGCGGCTGGCCTGGGCCAGCACCTTCTCGCGCAGGAGCGCTCCTCCGCCCCCCTTGATCAGGTTGAGATCCGGGTCGACCTCGTCCGCGCCGTCGATGGTGATGTCGATCACCGCGTGCGCCTCGAGGCCGGAGAGCGGGATGCCCAGCTCGCGGGCCGCCGTTTCGGTCTGAATCGAGCTCGGGATCCCGATGATCCGCTCGAGGCGTCCCGCCCGGATCAGCTCGGCGATCCGCTCGAGGGCGAAGCGGGTGGTGCTGCCGGTGCCGAGGCCGACCACCATGCCGGATTGCAATCGATCGACGGCGGCGGCCGCGGCCATCTGTTTCAAGTCGTCCTGGCGCGACATGGCCGGCGCTCCTTTCAGGCGGTAAGCCGTTGGCGCTTGGATTCGATGCTGCCCATCAGGGCCTGGAAGGGTGTGACGAAGGCCGCCACCCCCTCCTCCTGCAGGCGCCGGGTGACCGCATTCAGATCGATGCCGAGCGCGGCGAGACGCTCGACCTGACGCTCTGCCGTGTCGAGGCCCTGGGTGAGGGTGGGAGCGGCCCGGCCATGGTCCATGAAGGCCCGCAAGGTCTCCGGAGGGACGGTGTTGACCGTCTCCGGCCCGATGAGTCCGTCGACGTAGAGGGTGTCGGGGTAGGCCGGGTTCTTGGTGCTTGTGCTGGCCCAGAGCACGCGCTGAACCTGTGCGCCCCGCGCGGCCAAGGCCTGCCAGCGGGTGGCGGCGGTGATGCGTTTGAACTCGGCATAGGCCAGTTTGCAGTTGGCAACGGCAATCTTCCCCTGGAGATCGGGGGCGCCCCGCGCGGCAAGCTCCTTTTCAAGAGCGGTGTCGAGCCGGCTGACGAAAAAAGAGGCGACCGATGCCACCCGCTCCACCGGGTGCCCGCCGCGGGCCGTGGGACCTGCGGCCGCCAATGTCTCCAGGCCGGCCATGTGAGCGTCGGCCACAGCCCTGTAGTTGGGGATCGAGAAGATGAGGGTGACGTTGACATTCACCCCGGCCGCCAGGGCGGCGGAAACGGCGCTCAGCCCTTCGGCCGTGCCCGGAATCTTGATCATGACATTGGGCCGGTCGACGGCTTCGAACAGGCGCGTGGCCTCGGCGACCGTGCGGACGCTGTCGCGGGCCAGAAGGGGATCGACCTCCAGGCTTACGTAGCCGTCCCGGCCGTTCGTGGAGCGGTAGACGTTGTCCAGCACGTCGGCAGCGAGCCGGATGTCTTTGATGGCCAGGGCCTCGTAAATCTCCCTTGCGGATTGGCCCGCTGCTGCCAGGGTGCGGATCTCCGGGTCATAGTCCGCCGTTCCGGCGATCGCCTTTTCGAATATGGCGGGGTTGGAAGTCACTCCCTGCACCCCCCTGGCGACGAGATCGGCCAACTCCCCGGAGGTGATGAGGGAGCGGCGGATAAAGTCGAACCAGACCGACTGGCCGAACCGTGCAAGTTCCGAAAGTGAGGGCATGCGTGCTCCTGTGGTTGGGGGTGTGCGCGCAAGGGGTTGCGGATAGAGGGGTTCTTGCCAGAAAAAAAAAGGTTTTTCAATCACTCTTTACGTCACTCGCGGGCTGCCCCCGCGTTGACGCCGCCGTCTGCCGGATTTATTCTCTTGCATTCACCGAAATTTTTAACGAAACGCCGTCTTCACCTTATAGCCAAAAGGAGGTATGACCATGCAGGAGCGACCAGGCGCCGTGACGCTGCACGGCAACCCGCTGACCCTCATCGGCAACGAGATCAAAATCGGCGGCAAGGCCCCCGACATCGAACTCCTGGACAACGAGCTGAAGCCGGTCAAGCTCTCAAGCTTCCGGGGCAAGGTGGTCGTTGTGTCCAGTGTCCCCTCCCTGGACACACCGGTCTGCGACATGGAAACCCGGCGCTTCAATGCGGAAGCCGCCAATCTGGGATCCAACGTGTTGATCCTGACGATCAGCAACGACCTTCCCTTTGCCCAGAAGCGCTGGTGCGGTGCCGCCGGCGTGGACAAGGTCAAGACCCTCTCGGACCACCGGGAAGCGGCCTTCGGGCAGGCCTACGGCGTGCTGATCAAAGAGCTGCGGCTTCTGGCGCGAAGTGTTTTCGTGTTGGATGCGGAGGGGGTCGTGCGCTACGTTCAGCACGTCAAAGAGGTGTCCCAGGAGCCGGATTATGCTGCGGTCATCGCTGCCGTCAAAAAGCTGATCTGAGGAGGCGCCCCCGGGCGGCGTGCCTGGAACGAACATCGCCATCCGCACGGCCCTGCTTCGTCTCGTGGGAGGGACCGTGCGGATGGCGTCATGCGGCGGGCGGATGTCGGAGGCGACCGGCTCTCAACCAGCCGTCATGATTCGCTGCGTTTGCGAAACGCATCCCGCCGCTCCACTTTGCGTCCATCCCAGAAGAAGCGCTCGCTGCGGCGCTCTTCGCTCCGGCGCCGATCGATCCCCGCCCGCCTGTCGGGTACCTTCCGGCGCTCCGGTCCGGACCGGCGTTCGGTCCCTTCGAACGGGACCTCCTTCTGCCGCCGATCGATTCCGGAGCGGGTGCCTCCGTTGTCGGGTATAACGACGATTTCAGGGGAGACCCGTTCAGCCTCCCGGCTTGTTTCATCCGGAGTCGCCATCCTAGCTTCCCTCCGCATACAGGCGTTCAGAGCGCCATTCCCCGCGTGTACGACACCGGATCTGCAGCAATCCTTGTGCCATTGCCCGCCCCCTCAGAAGATGGCCGAAAACGGATCATCTAGGTTGCCGGGCCGGCGGCGGGTGAGGCATTTGGGTGATAGCAGTGTGGAACAGAGGCGCGCCTCGTGTGAAAAAGAAGCCACAGGTCCACGTCGGCCGGCGGCGGGACGGTCGGTTTCCCGCAGCCGGCCAGATCCATTATTTGATGCGCCTCAGGGTATGGGTGCGCTTCAACCGCTTCCACAGCTCACGGATGATCACGCCGGCGGCATCCGTGTCGCTTGCGACGGCGCGGTGCGCCACCCAGCGGCAGGAATTCATCAAGGCGGGGTTTGCCCCGGCCAGAAAGCGGTGAATGATGAATTCTCCCAGCGTGGGCATCAAGCCGGGAAGCTCAGCGGCGCTCATGTTGGCAAGGGTGGTCCGATCCTTTAGCGGCAGCTCCTGGATGAGCTGATCGAGCGCCTCTTTCACGCTTTCGGCAGCGGCGGCGGTGCCGCTTCCCCCTGCGCCGACGTCCGCCGGCGGCCCAGGCCCGGACGCTGTGAGGCTGAGGTAGCCGACCGCTTCGATCAATGCCAGGGCGCTTGTGTAGATCGAGGGGTCTTTGCTGGCGCGGGGGCCCGCGACGTTCAAGATCGCGACGCGATTTTCATCGATCCAGCGGCGGATCTCGAGGGCGGCATGGAAGGCGCTCATCCGCTCAAGGTCGACGTGCAGCCAGGGGCGTCCATGCTTGACGGCCATCTCACGGGTTACCTCCGACCCTCCGCTGAGCGCGCCGCGTGAGATGATCAGCGTGCCATCGGCGTCGATGACATTTTTTTCCGTGCGTTCGGCATAGACGGCGGAGGCGGTTTCCACAAGCGCGTAGGAGGCGGGCAGCGGTCCATCTTCGGTCAGCCGCCCCTTGGGGATCCACCCGCCGTGCGGGATGCCCAGCCGGATGGCGGCGTCCAGGGCGGCACGGTCAACCCCGGTTTGCCCGCCGGATATGATTTTGGCGATCATCTTCGCAACAGGGTCCCGGAAAAAGAAGACCGTGCGGATCCACCCGCACGGTCCGTGGTAAGATCGTCGGCCGGCAGCCTCAGCGTTCGATCACGAAATGCGCTCTCCGGTTCCTGGCGTAGGCGTCCTCGGTCCTGCCTTCGACCAGGGGGCGCTCCTCGCCGTAGCTGATGGTGGCGATGCGGTTGGCCGGGATGCCCAAGTCCACCAGGAAAACCTTGGCCGACTTGGCGCGTGCCTCGCCCAGGGCCAGGTTGTACTCGTTCGTGCCGCGCTCGTCGCAGTGCCCTTCGATGGTGATGTTCAGGCTGGGGTTGGCCTTGAGGAACCCGGCTTTGCGGCGCAGGATCTCCTGGGCCGCCGCCGTCAGCGCCGAGCTGTCGTAATCAAAGAAGATGTCCTCGTTTTCGAAGGCCGTCCGCTCGGGTGTTCCGACCATGCCGCCGGCTGCCCCCCCGCGGCCGGCCCCGGCCCCGAGGTCCTGCTCGCCGATGCCTCTGCGGCCGGCCGCATCCCCTGCGCCGAAGCCGCCGCCGGCGCCCGCCGCCCCGGCGTCCGAGGCGATCTGCTTCTTCTGGCAGGCCGAAACCCCCAGCAGCAGGGCGGCCGCCAACACCATCACTACGATACGGATTGCTGTCATCTTCATCGTCATCTCCTTGGAATCACCGCATAAGGCTTCTGCTCCGCCGGTGTGAACCGGCACGCGTATCAGACTTCGAAAACCTCTATAGCTCAGGGTGCGGGGGATGTCAAAATCCGTTCAGACCCCTTTCC
>JALOOS010000074.1 GCA_025454275.1 Desulfobacterales bacterium
GAGCTCGAATTCCTTCATGGTCCGGAAGCCCTTCAGGAGGATCGACTCGCCGGTTAGGGTGCCGGCCTTGTCGGCCCGCTTCATCGCTTCCCAGAGACCCAGGACGTTCGACCAGGCCTGGACCGTGCGGCTCAGGCGCTTTTCCTGGGGTACGCCGGGGTTGAACTTCTTGGCGTACTCGACCACCTTGGGCATCATGGGGATGCCGGGCTCGTTGAAGAAGGCGTTGACGGTAGCCGCCATGGCACCCTCGGCCGCTTTATCGGCCAGCCGCGGCAGGTTTTCGTCGAAGCCCCAGAGGTTGATGATGTGGTCCGCCCCCAGGCCCAGGGCATAGGCGTCGCGCATGGTGGCCGAGACCGACATGGTGGTGTTGCCGTGCCAGACCACGTCCGGTTTGAAGTCCTTGAGGGAAAGGACCTGGCTCTTGGCGTCGACCGCGAAGAGCGATACGTCCTGGTCCGGGCCGATGTCGAAGCCGAGCAGCGTCGCCTGGTCCTTGATGGCCTTGATCGGGGCGCTGGCGTAGGGCGATGCGAACATGAAGGAGCAGGCCATGCGGGGCTTGCGCTTGCCGAAATCGGCGTGCTTGGGCCAGCGGGTGTCGAACCAGGCCGTCAGGGTGGCCCGGGCGTTGCTCGAGTAGTCGGTCGCCGCGAAGAGGTTGAAGGGGGTCTTCGCGGGGTCGGCCAGGTGGCCGGAGTAGGAGGCCGAGACGTAGGGCATTTTGTCCTGGGTCACGGTCGGGGCGAGCGCCTCGGTGTCGCCGGTGCCCCAGCCCAGGACGGCCACGGCCCCCATGCGCCGGAAGAGCTTGTACTTGGTCAGGGCTTCCGGCACCCGGTAGCCGTAGTCGAACTGGACCAGCTTGATGGGCTTGCCGTTGATCCCGCCGTTGTCGTTGCAGAAGTTGACCGCCTCGGCGATCCCCAGGGCGTAGTCCTTGCCCACGTCCGAGGTCGCGCCCGTCATGTCGTTGAGCGCGCCGACCACCACATCCGCCGCCGATCCGCTCGATGCGATACCGGCCGCCATCAGCACTGCCACCAGGACCATCCACGTTCTCGACTTCATGCTGCCCTCCTTTCGATTGAAGAAAGGGTTTGACGCAACCTGTTGGGCGGTTGGCTCAGGAACCCGCGTTCCTAATACGAAAAAGGCCACAGGTTGAAATAGTTCTTGGTCTGCCACCAACGGTAGGCCAGCCCGTTCGGCTCGAAGATCATGAAGGCGCAGATGGCCAGGCCGAAGGCGGCCTCCTTGATGAAAAGAAAATCCATCAGCAGCTTGGGGTAGCTCGCGGCGAGGGGGATCACCGCCATCTGCAGGAGCTCCATGACCACCACCATGAAGATCGACCCGAAGATGGTGCCGTGGATCGAGCCCACCCCGCCGATCAGGATGACGCCCACCAGCCACAGCGACCAGAACCAGGGGAAGTGCTCCGGGCTGATGGCCGCGAGGTTGCTGATCCAGAAGGCGCCCGCCACCCCGCCGATGAAGCCGGCGACGAAGAAGGCGATCAGCTTGTATTGCACGACGTTGATCCCCATCACCTCGGCCGAGATGTCGTTGTCGCGGATGGCCACCCAGGCCCGGCCGACCCGCGAGCGCAGGAGGTTCACGACCGCGGCCACGAGCACGATCACGAGGACCAGCATCATGAAGTAGACTTTGAGGTCGCTGTCGATCACCCAGGGGCCGATCTTGATGGTACCGACCGGCAGCGAAAAGGCCTGGCCGCGGCCGCCGATCTGGCTGATGTACTGGGTGATGATGAAGTCCACGGTGACGAACTGGGCGGCCATCGAGGTCAGGATCAGGTAGAACCCCTTGACCTTGGCCGAGGGCAGCCCGAAGAGGACGCACCAGACCCCCGCGATGAGGGCGGCGATGAAGATGCTGATCGGGTACGCCAGCCCCGCGTCGATGAGCAGCCTCGGCCAGGGGAACTCGAGGATCAAAAGGGTGCTCGTGTAGGCCCCCACGGCCAGGAAGGCCGCATGGCCGAGCGTCACCTGCCCGCAGAAGCCGATCAGAAGCTGCACCCCCAGGGCGCCGAGGATGGTGTAGCCCACCTGGTTGCAGACGGAGAGCCAGTACTCGTCGGCCACGAGCGGGATCCCGATGAACAGCACCAGCATGAGCAGGACCATCTTGGTCTTGATGAACCGGGTCTGCCACCAGGCGTGGTCTTCGCGGTAGTTCTCGTGGTACTCCCCGCAGGGCAAAAACGTGGTCGACATAAAATTACTCCGTAATTTTATCGATTAAATGTGGATATCTATAGTCCTGTCGAAACCATCCTTACAATTTTAGGCATTATAGGCATTCTGGATTCTAGGCATTCTCTCCTGTTAACCCAGCGCCCCCCATCCTTCAACTTTAGTCACTTTAGTCACTTTCAACTTTAGTCACTTTTCTCTTCTCTATACCCGCTCGATCCGCTCCCAGCCCCAGATCCCGTAGGGCTTCCAGAGCAGGAAGACCACCATGAAGGCGAAGGGGGCGATCTCCTTCACCCCGCCCGGGAAGTACTGGTCGAGGTAGGCCCCGCAGAAGTTCTGGAGCACCCCGATGATGATTCCGCCCAGGATCGCCCCCGGCACCGAGTTCAACCCCCCCAGCACCACCACCGGCAGGACCAGCAGGCCCAGATAGGCGACCGAGATGTTCAACCCGTTGATGTTGCCGAGGAGCGTGCCGCCCACCCCGGCCGCCATGAAGGCGATGGCCCAGGCCGCGGCGTAGACGAAGCGCGCGCTCACCCCGAGGGAGAGGGCGGCCATCTCGTCGTCGGCGGTGGCCTGCATGGCGAGCCCCCAGCGGGTGTATTTGAAGAAGCAGACGAAGATCACGAGCAGGATGATGGCGGCGACGAAGCTCCAGAGGTAGACGCTGCCGATCACGAGCGGCCCGATCCGGATCGGCTCGATCGAGAAGACCGGCGGGGTGAAGGCCCGGGTGTCGGTGCCCCAGAGGAACTCGAGGGTCCCCTTGAAAAAGAAGGAGAGCCCCACGGTCACCATGATGACCGTCAGCACCGGCTCGCCGATCAGCCGGTCGAGGAAGATCCGCTCGGTTAAAATCCCCAGGATGAAGCCGATGATGAGGGAAAAGAGGAGCGAAAGCAGAAAGGGCACCCCCATGGAGTAGAAGCTCAGGGTCACATAGGCGCCGATCAGGGTCATCTCGCCCATGGCGAGGTTCAACACCCCCGAGCACTTGTAGATCAGCACCCAGCCCAGGGCCACCAGGGCGTAAATCCCGCCCACCATGATCCCGGTGGTCAAGGTCATCAGAAACAGTTCCATCGGTTCCTCTCCTTGCCGGCCCGCCTCAGGTCGTGGTGGTGACGATCTTCAGGTCGGTCACGATCCGCGACTCCCGGCCGTCCTCATACTTGATGGTGGTATCGATGTGGACACTGGTCGCCGCGGAATAGAGCGCCTCCAATATCACCTTGTAGCGCTTCTCCACGAAGGCCCGGCGCAGCTTGCGCGTGCGGGTGAGCTCCTCGTCGTCCGGGTCGAACTCCTTGTAGAGGTTGGTGAACTTGCGGATCCGGGCCACATCCGGCAGGTCCTTGTTGGCCTGGCGGATCTGCTTCTCCACGAGATCGTAGATCTCGGGCATCTGCGAGAGCTCCTGGTAGTTCGTGTAGTTCAGCTTGCGCTCGTCGGCCCACTTGCCGACCACCGCATAATCGATGCACATGACCGCCGCGAGGTACTCCTTGCGGTCCCCCACCACCCAGGCATCCTTGATGTAGGGGCTGAACTTGAGGCGGGTCTCCAGGTACTGGGGCGCGAAGGGCCGGCCGTCCTTCAGGGTGAAGACGTCCTTGGTGCGGTCGAAGACCACGAGGTGCCCGTCGTCGTCGATGAAGCCCTTGTCCCCGGAGTAGAGCCAGCCCTCCTTGAGGGTCTTGGCGGTCGCCTCGGGGTTCTTGTAGTAGCCCTTGAAGACCGAGGGGCTGCGGGTGAGGATCTCGCCGTCATCGCCGATCTTCACCTCGGTGCCGGGGATGGGGTGGCCGACGGTGTCGAACTTGATGTCGGTGCTGCGGTGCACGACCGAGATCCCGGCCACCTCGGTCTGGCCGTAGATCTGCTTGAGGTTGACCCCCAGGGAGTGGAAGAAACGGAAATGGTCCGGCCCCATGGCCGCCCCGCCGGTATAGGCGTTCCTGACCCGGCTCATCCCCAGGTGGTCCTTGAGCTTCTTCTGCACCGTGGCCATGGCGATGGCATGCAGCAGCCGCCACTGGAAGGGGATCCCCTTCTTGGAAAATTTCGCGTCCGCGTAGCGGTAGCCGGCCCACGTGGCGAACTCGAAGAACTTGCGCTTGAGCCAGGTGGCATCGAGGTACTTGACCTGCACCGTGCGCACCATCTGCTCGTACATGCGCGGCGGGGCGAACATGACGTGGGGCCCGATCTCGCGGATGTTCTCCTGGGCGGTCGCCGGGTCCTCCGGGAAGTTCAGGGTGTAGCCGATCTGAAGCCCGCAGGAGATCGACATCATCTGCTCGCCGATCCAGGCGAAGGGGAGATAGGAGACGTAGTCGTCGCTCTCCTGGCAGGGGTCGATCGTCATCAGGGAGCGGCCCATCGAGAGCATGTTGTGGTGGGAGAGCAGCGCCCCCTTGGGCAGGGCGGTGGTGCCCGAGGTGTAGAAGAGCAGGGCCGTCTCCTCCCCGTGGCCCTTCTGGATCAGCTCCTCGAAGAGGCGGGGTTTTTGCTTCTCGAGCTCGCGGCCGAGCGCCTCCACCTCCTTGAGGCTGATCAGGCAGTCCTGCTTGTAGTGGCGCAGCCCCTTGGGGTCGTCGTAGATGATCTTCTTCAGCTTGGGGCAGTCGCCGATGATGGAGAGCGCCTTGTCGACCTCCTCCTGCCCCTCCCCCACCAGGAACTTGGCGTCCGAATGGTCGATGATGTAGCGCACCTCGTCCATCAGGCAGTCCTGGAAGAGCCACACCCCGACCCCGCGGGCGCAAAGAGCGGCCATCTCGGCCATCAGCCCCTCGGGGCGGTTGTCGCCGATCATGGCGACCTTGTCGCCATCCTCAAGACCGAGCTGGATCAGTCCGAGCGCGATGTACTTGACGTTGTCGAGGTACTCCTGCCAGGTGATGGGCCGCCAGATCCCGAACTCCTTTTCGCGCATGGCCACCCGGCCGCTGCCGTAATGGCGCGCCTTCTGGAGGAAGAGCTTGGGGATCGTGAGCTCCGCGGGGATTTCCGGTACCTGTTCGGCGGTCGCAGCAACGGTATCAGCGGCGTGTGGCATAGAGATCCTCTTCACCCAGGTAAGCCTTGATCACTTCGGGGTTGTTTTGAACTTCCTGCGGGGTGCCGTCCATGATCGTGTTGCCGAAGTTGAGCACAAAGACCCGGTGGGAGAGGTCCATGACCACCCCCATGTCGTGCTCGACCAGGACGCAGGTGATGTTCCAGCGCGGGTCCTCGTTGATGTCCAGGACGAAGCGCGCCATGTCCTCGGTCTCCTCGAGGTTGAGGCCGGCCAGGGGCTCGTCCAAGATCAGCAGGTCCGGCTTGAGCGCCAGCGCCCGGCCGAGCTCCACCCGCTTCTGCAGGCCGTAGGGCAGCATCCCGACCGGCTTGTGGCGGATGTGTTCGATCTCGAGCAGGTCGATGATCTCCTCCTCGATGAACTTGCGGTTTTCGATCTCCTCCTTGGCGGTCTTCCCCAAATAGATGGAACCGCTCAGCACCCCGGTTTTGAGGTGGATGTGGCGCCCGAGCCGGATGTTGTCGAGCACCGTCATGCCGCCGAAGACCTCCACCTTCTGAAAGGTGCGGGACATGCCGCGTGTCGCACGCTCGTGCGGCCGGAGATGGTTGACGCGCTCGCCCTTGAAATGGATCTCGCCCTTCTGGGGCCGGTAGAGGCCGCTGATGCAGTTCATCATCACGGTCTTGCCCGCCCCGTTCGGCCCGATGACCGAGTGGATCTCCCCCTTGCGCACCTTGAGGCTCGCCCCGACCAGGGCCGCCACCTTGCCGAAATACATGGAGACGTCCTTCAGCTCGAGAAGGACGTCGTTTCCCTTGGATGCGGCTGTCTCCCCCACTGGCTCGTTCTCCCTTTCTGGCGGATGCGTTCAATGACCCGCCGCGACCGGGCTTGCTGAACTAAATTCATTTCGTATAGCGATTTCTATAAGATGCTATTTGTTTAGTCAACACTTTTATAGATTAGGTAAAATAGCGGTAAAATAGTGGTGTTCACCCGCTATTTTTCCAGCCCCAGCAGGTACGAGCGCAGATTCTTCTTGCTCCGGCGCAGATCGAGCTTGGAGCGGATGTTGTGCCGGTGGAAAAGAATCGTGTTCTTGGACAGATACAGCAGCTCGGCGATCTCCTTGGTGGTCCGGCCCTCCTTGACCAGTCCCGCCACGCGGATCTCGGTCGGGGTGAGGCTGGCGTAGCGGGTCGAGAGCTTGCTGATGAAGGGCGAGATGATGTTCTCCAGGTTGGCGGCGAGGATGTCGATCATGGCGCGCTGGATCGAGCTCAGGCGGCTTTTTTTCAGCTGCTCGATGTAGGGGCTGATCAGCTCGCGCGTGTTCGTCACCACCATCTCGCCGAACTCCTTGCGGTCCCCCTCGCGCTGCCGCAGCAGCACCTTGAGGGCCGTGTTCACCTCCTTGAGGTGCATGGATTGGGCCTTGAGCTCCTTCTCCCGCCTGCGCAGCTTCGCCTCCGTGCGCTTGCGCCCCTCCACCTCATCGGCCATGCGCGCGTTGGCGCTGGCGAGCTCGGCCGTGCGGGCCGCCACCAGCTCCTCGAGCCGGGTCTGGTAGGTGCGCAGCTCCGTCTCCGCACGCTTCAAGGCGCTGATGTCGCGCAGGGCCACGATGTTGCCGGCCGGCTTTCCGTCGTGGTCGAAGAAGAGGGTCGAACTCAGCTGCACATCCAGGATGCGCCCGTCGCGGGTGCGGCGGCGGGTTTCGAAGAGCTGGATCTTCTCGCCCCGCATCATGTTCTCGATCGCCGCGCGGGTCTCCGGCCAGTTCTCTTCGGGCACGAAATCGATCTGCTTGCCGAGCAGCTCCTCGCGCCTGAGGCCGAAGGTCTGCTCGAAGGCGGGGTTGACGTAAAGCGCCTCGCCCTGGGTGCTGTAGACCACGACCGGGTCCGGCGAGGACTCGAGCAGCAGCCGGTAGCGCGCCTCGCTCTCGCGCAGCGTCTCCTCGGTGCGCTTGCGCTCGGAGAGCTCCTGGCGCGCCTCGGAATAAAGGCGTGCCTTGTCGAGGGCCACCGTGGCGAGCTCGGCGAAGCGCTCGAGCACGACGATGTCCTCGGCCTGGAACCCCCGGTCCGCCTCGACGTGCGCGAGGCCGATCACCCCCTCGACCCTCCCACGGTACTTCAAGGGGATGCCGACGATGCTGTGCAGCCGGTCGAGCGATTTTCCCGGCAGGCGCCCCGGCCAGCTCCGGTAGTCCGGCACCAGGAGAAAACGCTCGCTCTCCCACACCCGGCCGCCCAGGCCCTCCCCGCGCCGCACGCTCAGCCCCAGCTGCTCCCGGAAAAAGCCCATGCCCACCCGCATCTGCATGGCGTCCCCGTCGGGGTCGAGGAGATAGATGAAGCCGTGGCCGGTGAGCAGCACGGCCTCGAGCAGCTCCTCCTTGTCCAGCCGGTCGATCAGGCCGAGCGCGGTCTCGTGCAGGGCCCAGAGGTACTCGTTCTGGCGCTTGAGCGCCGCCGCGCCGGCAGGGCGCCGCGGCAGCCCGATCGTGGGCGGCCGGAGGCTCCGCGCGGTTCGAATGGCCCTCATGCGGATCTCCCCATCGCCTTTTCCGGCGTCCCGCCGGAGATGGTCACACCTTTCAGGAGCCGCCGTCGAAGCCGACCGTCACCTGCCCCCCGTCGACGATCACCGGCACGCGGCGGTTGCCCTTCGCGTAACGCTGCATCGCCTGCATGCCCTCGGCGCTTTCCAGCACGTCCACGTACTGCACCTGCCGATCCCCCCCCGCATAGGCTGCCCGAGCCGAACGGGTATAGGGTCAGGCATCCTTGCCGAAGATCAACACCGTGTCGCTCATCGAAACCTCCTGGCCCCGCCGTACC
>JALOOS010000075.1 GCA_025454275.1 Desulfobacterales bacterium
TTCGCGGAAATGGACCCCGATCAGCTGCCCGTCCACCCGGGATTTGACCGCGACCGTGGCATAGGCTTCCACGGTGCCGATGGCCTGGAGCTGGACGGGCACCGGTCGCTGCACGGCCGTCGCCACACGGACCGGGACGGGTGCATCGCGCTTCGCGCGCTGGGGGGTCCCCTCGCTGCGCGTCAAGAAGATCCCCGCGAGAGCCGCACCGACCAGGAGGAGGGCGAGGGCGAGGGTCTTGAGCGGCGTTCGCCGGCGGCTGGTATCGGGGGTTCCGTTCATGGCGGCATCGGTCGTGCGGGCGCCCTGGGCACCGGCCCGGAGGTATCGTTCATATTCCTATTATGGGCTTTTTTCTGGCGCAACACAACCCAAAGGCACCTTTTTCCCCCTCAGTTGCGAACACACTCGAAGCCGGGGATGCTGACCGCGCGCTCCAGCCGTCCGAGACCCCAGGTCGCTAGCGACACGAGCAGGAGGTAGATGGCGCCGACGACGAAAAAGACCTCCAGGTACTTGAAGAACATCGAGGCCAGGATCTTGGCCTCCCCGGTCAGCTCGATGCAGGTCACCATGTAGGCGAGCGAGGAGTACTTGATCAGGTAGATGAGCTCGTTGCCGCAGCCCGGCAGGGCCCGGCGGATGGCCTGGGGCAGCAGGATGGAGAGCACCGCCCGCGGCCGGCTGAAGCCGATCGCGCGCGCGGCCTGGAGCTGGCCGAGCTTGATCGTGCGCAGGGCCCCGCGCACGTACTCGGCATGGTAGGCCCCGCTGCAGAGCGAGAAGCCCAGGACGGCGGCCGCGAAGGGGCTCAACGTGATCCCCAGCTGGGGCAGCCCGAAGTACCAGAGATAGAGCTGGACCAGGAGCGGAAATCCGCGGAAGATCAGCCCGTAGAGCTCGGAGAGCCGCCTCCAGAAGGGCCGCCCGTAGACCCGCAGGGTTCCGGCGAGGACCCCGAGGGCGAGGCCGCAGAGCGCCGAGGGCAGGATCAGGCCGATGCTGACCCAGAGCCCCCGCAGCATGGCGGGCGCCACCTCCTGGGTGTAGAAGGAGAGCTCCATGCCGCTCACCCCCGCGGTGCGGGCCCCGCGGCCAGCCGGGCGATCTTGGAGCAGAACTCCCGGGTTCGCTCCTGGCGGGCGCAGGTCAGGATCATCTGCGGCGCGCCCTGCTCCACGATGAGGCCGCCCTCCATGAAGAGGATCTCGTTGGCGAGGCTCCCGGCAAAACCGATCTCGTGGGTCACGAGCGCCATGGTCATGCCGCCGGCCGCGAGGTCCCGGATCACGGCGTGCACTTCGCCGATCAGCTCCGGGTCGAGGGCCGAGGTCGGCTCGTCGAGCAGCATCACCTCCGGGTCCATGGCGAGCGCCCGGGCGATCGAGACCCGCTGTTTCTGGCCGCCGGAGAGCTCGGCCGGGTACTTGGCGGCATGCTCGGCCAGCCCCACGCGGGCGAGCTCCGCCAGGGCCCGCTCGCGAGCGATCGGTTTCGGCACCTTTTTGACCCGCACGAGCCCGATCTGCACGTTGTCGAGGGCGCTCAGGTGGTCGAAGAGGTTGAAATCCTGGAAGATCATGCCGACCTTCTGCCGATAGGCGTAGAGCGCGGGCTTGTTCGACGGGTCGATCGGCCGCTCGTGGAGAAACACCCGCCCCTGCTCGAAGCCGACGAGGAAGTTGATGCAGTGCAGGAGCGTGCTCTTGCCGCTGCCCGAGGGGCCGATGATGACCTTGATGTCGCCCTTGTGGAGGGCGAGGGAGACCCCCTTCAGCACCTCGGCCTCCCCGTAGCGCTTGTGGATCTTCTCCAGCCGCAGAACCGATGGGACAGAGCTCACGCCGGGGTCTCCTTCAGCGGGTATAGCCGGACATCGCGACCCGCTCCTCGAGGGCCCGCAGCCCCCGGGTCCCGAGGTAGGTCAAGAGCAGGTAGATGAAACCCACCATCAGGTAGAGCCACAAATGCTGGTAGGTGCGGGAGGCCACGTGGTTTGCCCGGGCCATCAGCTCGGCCACCCCGAGCGCATAGGTCACGGCGGAGTCTTTCATGATGACGGTGTATTCGTTGGACCATCCCGGCAGGGCCAGGCGCAGGGCCTGGGGCAGGACGATCCACCCGATCGCCTTCACATCGCTCATGCCGATGGCCCGCGCGGCCTTCATCTGGCCGGCCGGGACGGCCAGGATCGCCCCGCGCAGGATCTGGGACTGGTAGGCGGAGCTGATCAGCCCGAGCACGACGATGGCGATGGTGAAGGGGGAGAGTTCGATCTGAAGGGCGGCGAGGAGGCCGAAGTAAAAGAGAAAGAGCAGCACCAGAAGCGGGATGCCCCGGAAAAACCAGACATAGACCCCGGTCAGACGGCGCAGCCACCCCGGGCCGTACACCTGGGCGAGCGCCAGGAGAAGCCCCAGCGCCAGCCCCATGGCGAGCGCCCCGCCGACCACGGCCAGGGTGACGCCCACCCCTCCCATGACGTAGGGGAGGCCCTCGACGACCGCCGCCATCCCGTCTTGAATACTCATCCCCGCCGAACCCCGGAAAGCAGCGGAAGGCTGGAGCCCGGCTCCAGCCTTCCGGCCCTTAAGGCACTGACGCGTTGAGCGGCATCACCGCCGGCGCTTCATTTGAGCTCCCACTTGGCCACGAGCTCCTGGAATTTGGGGGAGGCCTTGAGCCGCTTCCAACCCTCGTTCAGCTTGGCGAGGAACTCGGCGTCCTCCTTGCGCACGGCGTAGCCGTAAAAGGTGTCGGGCTGGCCGTAGTTGCCGATCGTCTTGACCTTGAGCCCCTTGGCCTGGGCGTTCTTCAGGGCCGTGTTGGAGACGGCGGCGCAGTCCGCCCGGCCGTTGAAGACATCCTCGATGGCGAGCGGGGTGGTGTCGTAGACCTTGAGCTCGAACTTGTAGCCCTTGTCGAGAAGGTTCTCCTTCATCCACTTGGACTCGGCGCTGCCGCGCAGGAGGGCGATCTTGCGGCCGGGTTCCAGGCACTGCTTATCGGTCAGCGGAGAGTCCGCTTTGACGACCAGCAGCTGCTGGACCATCCAGTAGGGCTCGGTGAAGTTCACAGCCTCCTTGCGGGCCGGGGTGATGCTCATGCCGGAGGCGATGACGTCGATCTTCTTGGCCTGGAGGGTGGGCACGATGGCCGCCCAGTCGGTGGGCTGGTGCTTGACCTTGAAGCCCATCTCCTTCGCGATCCAATCCAGGGCGTCGATGTCGAAGCCGGCCGGCTTGCCGTCCTTGTCGACGAACGAAAAGGGCGGGTAGGCGGCGTCGAAGCCGTTGATGAACACCTTTTCCTGGGCGGTGCCCGGCACGGCCGAAGCCCCGATCAGCACCGCCACACAGGCCCCCACGAGCAGCAGTTTCTTCAGCATGATGGTTCTCCTTTCAGGAAGAGTAATACTTCCCCGAGGCGGATCTCGGTCGGCCCTGTATAATTCAATCCCCGCGGCTTGACAAGCGCCGCCCGGAAGGATCTCAGGCGGGCGGAGCGGCGGCGGCCGCGGGGTCGATCCGGCGGACCAGCACCTTGTCCACCCGGTGGCCGTCCATGTCCACCACCTCGAAGCGGAAGCCGCCCCAATCGAAGCGCTCGCCGGAGGTCGGGATGCGGCCGAGGGCCGCCATCACCAGCCCCCCCAGGGTCTCGTAGAGGCGTTCGTCTTCGAAGGGCAGCTCATCGACCTCCAGCACCTCTTTCAGCTCATCGGCGAGCAGTTTGCCGTCGATCAGCCAGGAGCCGTCCTCGCGCCGGATCACATCGGCCTCCTCGGCTTCATCCGGCATGGGGATGTCGCCCACGATCGCCTCGAGGATGTCGCTCGTCGTCACCAGCCCCTGGAAGCCGCCGTGCTCGTCGATGACGATGGCCACCCGGGAGCGCTTCTTCTTGAAGCGCTCCAGCACATCGAGCGCCGGCATGCTCTCCGGCACGAAGAGGGCCGGCCGCAGCACGGAGCGCAGATCGATCGGCCGGCAGCTCAGGTTCTGGGAGAGGAGGTCTTTGGCGTTGACGAGCCCGATGACGCGGTCGATCTGGCCCTCGGCGACCGGATAATGGGTGTGGTTGGTCGCGGTCAGCTTGCGATGGATCTCCTCGGCCGGCTCGTCCGGGTCGAGCCACACCACCTCGGGCCGGGGGGTCATGAGAACGCTGGCATTGCGGTCGCCCAGGCGGAACACCCGTTCGACCATCTCCTGCTCGGAGGGCTCGAAGACACCCACCTGGGTGCCCTCTTCGATCATGCGCTTGACCTCATCCTCGGTCACCGGCGACTCGGCGGGCGGCTTGAAGCCGAAGGCCCGCAGGACGAGGTCGGTGGAGAGGCCGAGCAGGTAGACGACCGGGGCGCCGATTCTCGAAAGCAGCCGCATCGCCGGCGCCATGCGGATGGAGATGGCCTCGGCGTAGCTGAGGGCGATCCGCTTGGGCACGAGCTCGCCCACGATCAGCGACAGGAAGGTGATCCCCACCACCACCACTCCGAAGCCGGCCACGGCGGCGTGCTCCCCCAGCCAGGGGATCAATTTGAACCACCCTTCGAGGCGGGCGCCGAGGGTGGCTCCGCCGAAAGCGCCGGCCAGCACCCCGATCAGGGTAATCCCGATCTGGATGGTGGATAGGAACTGGTTGGGGGCGTTGGCGAGATCGAGCGCGGCTGTGGCGCCGGGGTTCCCCTCCTCGGCCTGCTGCTGCAGGCGCGCCCGGCGCGAGGAGACGAGCGCCATCTCCGCCATGGCAAAGAGCCCGTTGGCCGAGACCAGGAGAACGATGACGACGATTTCCCAGAAAAGTGAATCCATACTATCTTTTGTTGTTGCCTGATCGGCCGCTGCGTGCCGCCGGCGGCCTTTGCGGTCAGTATAAAGGATGGCGGGGAGCTGACACAACGACTTTTTCGCTTGCGGTGAAAGCCGGCCGGCCGGCCGTCAACCGAGAAGCCCCCAGACCATGCGCGTGGCGGTAATAATCAGAAAAACGGCGAAAAACCGCTTGAGGGCCGTGACCGGCAGCCGGTGCGCCAGGCGGGCGCCCAGCGGGGCGGTCAGCATGCTGAAAAGCGCGATCCCGAAAAGCGCCGGAAGGTTGATGTAGCCCAGGTTCATCGCCGGCAGCCCGGGGGCGCTCAGCCCGTTCACGATATAGCCCAGGGTCCCGGCCACGGCGATCGGAAACCCGATGGCGGCCGAGGTCCCGATGGCGTGGTGGACGGGGATGTTGCACCAGCTCATGAAGGGCACCGAGAGGGTTCCGCCGCCGATGCCGACGAGGCTCGAGACGACGCCGATCACGTTGCCGACCCCGAACATCCCGGCCCGCCCCGGCAGCTGGCGCGTCGGCTTGGGCTTGAAGTTGAGCAGCATCTGGGTGGATACGTAGTAGAGGAAGAGGGCGAAAAACCCTTTGAGAAAATTGGTCGAGAGCAGGGCGGCGACCCAGGTGCCGGCGAAGGTGCCGAGGAGGATCCCAGGGGTGATGCGCCGGACGATGTCCCAGTGCACCGCTCCGCGCCGGTGGTGGGCCCGGAAGCTCGAAACCGAGGTGAACATGATGCTTCCCAGGGAGGTGCCGAGCGCCATCTGCATGATGTGCTCGGGCGGGGCCCCTTGGGAGGTGAAGAGAAAAAAGAGGATCGGCACGACGACGATCCCGCCGCCGACCCCGAGCAGGCCCGCAATGACCCCGGCGATCGACCCGAAGACCGGGTATAACAGCCACAAGGGCATGAAGGACTCTCCGATCGGGCGACTCTATGGATTTTCCAGCGTCCCGACCTTATACTCGGAATGTCGTCGGCTGAAAAGACCAAATCACGGTCGGCCACGAAAGGACTCATGCGGCCATGCCCCAGTCAGCCCAGGTCTACGGCGCCGCGCTCTACGATGCGATCGAGATGGCGGCCCGCGCGCATCACGGCCAGGTGCGCAAGGGCACCGAGGTTCCTTACCTCGTGCACCCGCTCGCGGTGGCCGCGATCCTGATCCGGGCCCGTTCGCCCGAGCACCTGGTGATCGCCGCCATCCTCCACGACACCCTGGAGGACACCCCCCTGACCGCCGGGGAGATCCGCACCCGCTTCGGACCGCGGGTCGCGGATCTCGTCATCGGGCTCTCCGAACCCGACAAGCGGGCACCCTGGGAGGAGCGCAAACGGCATACCATCGACTTCCTCGCGCAGCAGGCCGGCGAGGAACTGATCCTGGTCGCCCTGGCCGACAAGCTCGACAATATCCGGGCGATCCGGGAGGGTCTGGCCGAGGAGGGCGGCGCCTTTTGGCGACGCTTCAACCGGCCTGAAGACGACCAGGCCTGGTATTACCGGAGTCTCGCCCGGGTGTTCTGCGCCCGTATGACCGCCGAGCCCGGGCGCTCCCTGGCCGTACTTTTCGAGTCCGAAACCGCGCGGGTCTTCCCTGAGCTCCCGTGTCCGTAGCAAGAGCACGGCCGGGCGCGGCTGCAATTTTCTGAAGGAAGCATTGAACCGTCACTCTCTTGCCCCGGACCACCGCCGCCACCGGACCGCCCCGCAAAACCGCTTGACAGCCGGCGGGTAAGCATCTAACTATATTTTTTCCAATGCAACTAACGCGTTGCAATCACCTTAACGCCAGGAGGATCCGTATGAAAAAGAGTTTCGTTTTCGCACTCGCAGTGCTCGTGATGCTGCTATTCAGCCTGCCGGCCGCAGCCCAGTACAAGGCCACCATGAAGCTGGCCTCGACCCAGTCCATGGACCATCCTTACATGGTCGGGGCGCAGAAGTTCGCCGACCTGATCAAGGAGCGCACCAGCGGGCGCATCGAGATCAAGCTCTACCCCAGCAACCAGCTCGGCAAGGGCGAGCGCGAGATGACCGAAGGGATCCAGCAGGGCGCCATCGACCTGCTGGTCACCTCGACCGGCCCGCTGGGCGGCTTCAGCCCCTCCATCAACATTCTGGACTTTCCCTTCCTGTTCCGCGACAACGCCCACGTGGACCGGGTCCTCGACGGCCCCATCGGCCGCAAGCTCCTCGACGACTTCGAAAAGGCCAACATCAAGGCCCTCTCCTTCTGGGAAAACGGCTTCCGCCACCTGACCAACAACAAGGTCTCCGTGAAGCAGGTTGCCGACGCCAAGGGCCTCAAGATCCGCACCATGGAGAACAAGGTCCACCTCGCCGCCTGGAAGGAGGCCGGCCTGAACCCGACCCCGATGGCCTGGGGCGAGGTCTACACCGCCCTGCAGCAGCGGGTCATCGACGGCCAGGAGAACCCGGTGGCGGTCTACTACGCCTCCAAGTTCTGGGAGGTGCAGAAGAACTTCTCGCTCACCGCCCACGTCTACTCGCCCTCCCCCTTCCTGATGAGCAAGAAGACCTTCGACGCCATGCCCAAGGCGGACCAGGAGCTCTTCGTGAAGACCTCCTACGAGGTCGGCGCCTTCCAGCGCAAGACCAACCGCGACGCCGAAGAGGCGAAGCTCCAGGAGATCGCGAGCAAAGGGGTCACCGTGGTGCGCGACGTGGACCGCGAAAGCTTCAAAAAGGCCATGACCCCGGTCTATGACCAGTTCAGCGCCCAGTTCAGTTCAGCGCCCAGTTCAGTAAGGCGGACATCGAAGCCATTATGAACGCCAAGTAGTTTGACGGAGAGAAACTGCCGGCGCCCTTTGTGACAAACCACGGGGGGCGCTTTTTTTTTAATTCGACAGGGAGCGGCCGGCATGCGCGCACTTGAGCTCTTCAACGCGTTTTTGATCAAGATCGGCAGCTGGGGGACGATCCTCTTCATGGCCGTGATCGGGATCGTCATCCCCTACGAGGTGATCGGGCGCTACGTCTTCGAGAAGATGAACATCTGGACCGGGGAGGTCTCGACCTACTCGCTCGCCTGGGCCTCGATGCTCGGGGGGGCGGTCGGCATGAAAAAAGGCTACCTGGTCGCGATGACCTCGGTCGTGGACGCCGTGCCGCCGGCCGCCGCCAAGGCCTTCCGCATCGCGGGCTATCTCTGCGCGCTCTTCTTCTTCGGCGCCATGTTCCACTACGGCCTCTACCAGACCATCTACAACTGGAACCAGACCTCGCCGGCCATCGAGCTGCGGATGAGCTACCCGTATGCCGCCCTGCCGGT
>JALOOS010000334.1 GCA_025454275.1 Desulfobacterales bacterium
AGCCTGGCCGAGGCCTCCCGGCCCGATGAGCTGCCGGCGGCCGTGCAGAACCTGGTGGAAGCCCGCCGGCAAGCGCGCGCCGCCAAGCAATGGCGTGAATCCGACCGGCTGCGGGATGAGATTCAGGCCCTGGGCTGGTCGGTCAAAGACACCCGCGATGGGATGGAGATACGGAAGGCCTGAGATGAGAGGCTATGTGCAGGTCTACACCGGGGACGGGAAGGGCAAGACCACGGCGGCCCTGGGGCTCGCCCTGCGGGCGGCCGGGGCCGGGCTCGCGGTCTTCATCCTCCAGTTTCTCAAACGCGGCGACTACAGCGAGATCGATGCCCTCAAGGCCCTCTCCGACCGGATCACGGTCGAGCAGTACGGCCGCGGCTGTCTCATCCGGGGGGCGCCCGAGCCGGAGGACATCGCCGAAGGCCGGCGGGGGCTGGCCCGCGCCCGGGAGGTCCTCAGGGCCGGCCGCCACGCGGTGGTGATCCTCGACGAAGCCAACGTGGCGGCCGCGTTGGGGCTTTTCCCGGCTCAGGAGCTGCTGGATCTCATCGGCCTCAAGCCGGAGGCGACCGAGCTGGTCCTGACCGGACGCTATGCCGCTTCGGAGATCATCGCGCAAGCCGACCTGGTGACCGAGATGAAGGCGCTCAAGCATTACTACGATCAGGGTGTCCCCGCCCGGACCGGCATCGAGCGCTGATCCCGGCGGCCCGGAGATGCCTGCCGCCTTCGCCGCCGTCCACTGTGTGATCATGTGTTGACTTTGCCCGGCATGGTTGTTATGTATGTATGCTTACATAAAGGTAAAAATCGATCATCCGGCAGCTCCGGACACGGTTGAACCCTTTTATCGCTTGGAGACGACGACAATGAAACGAAAGATGTTCGTGGCAGCCCTCTTTACCTTTGTTCTGAGCGTGAGCCTTGTCTACCTCCTTCAGGAGGTGGCCGAGGCTCGGCGCATGGGCGGCGGGGGCTCCTTCGGCAGCCGGCCGAGCTATCAGCGCAGCGCCCCGGCGCCCAGTCCGAGCCCGACCCAACCCGGTTTGGCCCAGCAGCCGCGCCAGAACCCGGCGGCTGCGCCCGGCGCCATGGGCGGGCGCTGGGGTGGGATGCTGGGCGGCCTGCTCATGGGCGGGCTGATCGGATCGCTCCTCTTCGGCGGCACGGGAATGGCCGGACCCGGGCTGCTCGACATCCTGGTCATCGGCGGAGGGCTCTTCCTCCTGATGCGTTTCCTGCGGGCCCGGCGCATGGCGGCCGAGACGGCACCGGCGGGGGGGGGATCCGCCCCGTTCCAGACCCGCTCGCCGCTGCAGACCTGGGGGGAGTCCGGACAGGTTGCGGAAGAGCCGCCTTTCGCGGCGGGTACCGCGTCCCCGGCCCTGCCCCCGGGCTTTGACGCCGAGGAGTTTCTCAAGGGCGCCAAACTCATTTACTCCCGGCTGCAGGCTTCCTGGGACAAGCGTGATCTGGAGGACATCCGCTCTTTCACGTCGCCGGAGGTTTTCGCCGAGATCCGCCAGCAGGCCGCAGAGGACCCCGCCCCGAGCCGCACCGAAATCCTCCTGATCAATGCCCGCCTGCTCGAGGTCCAGCAGGTTGAGGGGCGCGAGATCGCCTCCGTCCACTACGAGGTGATGATGCGCGAGGGGCCGGAGGACCGCTTGGCCAAGCAGGTGCGCGAAATCTGGCACTTCAGCCGGGATGCGGCGGTGTCCGATTCCCACTGGGTGCTCGAGGGGCTGCAGCAGGTGGAAGGTTGATTTGCCGTCCGGAAGCCCGGGCCCTCACAGGCCCCGCTTCCGGAGCGGCTCAAGGCAGCGGTTTCTTGCCTCAGTCAAACGCCATTTCCGTCTTCCACACTTTCCAGACGTTTCCGACCAGGTCCGGGCCGGGTGTGAGGGTGGTCTTGCCCGGTTTCCACCCGGCCGGGGTGGCTGCAGTGCCCTTGCTGTCGCGCACGAGTTGGAACGCCTGCACTTCGCGGATCGTCTCCAAAACGTTGCGACCGACGGCCGGCGTCAAGACCTCGTAGCCTTGCACAATTCCCTCGGGGTCGATGAGAAAGCGGCCGCGCATCTCGACCCCGGCCTCGTCGTCATACACTCCAAAGGCAGCCCCCACCTTGCCGCCCGTGTCGGAGAGCATCGGGAAGGGGACCCCTCCCTTCACCATCTTCGACAACTCGTGATCGTTCCACATTTTGTGAACAAACACACTGTCGATGCTCATGGAGAGCAGCTCCACCCCCAGCTTTTTGAATTCGTCGTATTTTTCGGCAACTGCCGAAATCTCGGTCGCTCAGACAAACGTGAAATCGCCCGGGTAGAAGCACAGCAGCACCCACCGGCCGAGGTGCTCCGACAGCCGCACCGACACGAATTTTCCCTGGTGATACGCAGGAGCCGAAAAATCCGGCGCTTTCTTTCCGACTTTGATCATGGCCCTCCTTTGCAGGGGGTTCCAAGGGTAAACGCGGTTCGGCATCAGGTGTTTCTCCGACCAGGCCACCGGTAGGCCTGGCGCATCCGACCTTTATCTCTTCCGCCATACAATTCTCCTCTCCGGGAATGGAATTGGGAAATGCGATATCACCCAGTTTGAGCAAGAAGCATGCCCTTTAACCACCTGAAGGCCGCGACCGCTGTCGACGTGAATCTCAAATAAAAACAGCAAGCGTATCGGGATCATCCTTTCGGGATGCGGCGGGCACTCGTGCAAACTGCAATGCCTCAAGATCGGCAAGCCTCTGTCCGGTTTTCATAGATCGCCCGTTGTCGGAGCGGCACGCAGCCGAAATTGCAAAACGTATCACAATCGGCTATAAATGCGCCCCTTGGGCTCTATCGTCGCATCCCGGCCTTTCGGGCCGGGTCGGCTCCCGCAAGCGAACCGGGGCACCTCACCAGCGGATCACAAGGCGGCAAGAAGATGACCACGACCCCATTCGACTTCTGGCAGGATCATTCGCTGAAATACCTGGAGATGGCGTTTAAGGCCGATCGCATGGAACCCCTGGAGGCGCCGG
>JALOOS010000076.1 GCA_025454275.1 Desulfobacterales bacterium
GCTTCCGCCGGAGTTCTTCGCAGAACTTGGCCGAAACGGCTGGTACGGGGTTCATTTCCGTGAAGGCCGGCTGAGCCGGGGGCCGGCCCTGCGGGAGGCCCTGGTGGCCGAGGAGTTCGCCCGCATCTCCCCCGGCGCAGCCATCGCCGCCCTGGCCCATGCGGACCTCGGCCTGATGGGGCTGACCCTGTTCGGCTCCAAGGAGCTGCAGGGCCGCTACGGCGAGAGCGCGGCGAGGGGCGAGACGGTGATGTGCCTGGGCAACACCGAACGGCAGGCCGGCAGCGATGTGGCCGCCGTGGCCCTGCGTGCCGAGCCCGTCCCCGGCGGATGGCGGCTGAGCGGGGCCAAGGCTTACGTCACCAACGGCGCCGCGGCCGATCTTGGGGTCATCACGGCCCTGACCGACCCCGGCGCGGAGCGCAACGCCCGGCATTCGATGTTCCTGGTCGCGCTCGACGCAGAGGGAATCCGCCGCACCCGGCTCAAAAAGCAGGTCTGGGTGCCTTCGGACCTGACCCGGCTCGAATTCGACCGGGTGTTCGTGCCGGAGGATCACCTGCTCGGCGCGCGCGGCCGCGGCCTGCAGCAGGTGCTCTCCGTCTTCACCCACAGCCGGGTCCCGATTGCAGCCCTCGCGCTCGGCACCGCGGCCGGCGCCTTCGACCTGGCACTTGAGCGGGCCGCCGGGCGCACCATCTTCGGCCGCCCGATAACCGAATTCCAAGCCAAGGCGTTTGAAATCGCCGAATTGCACGCCCGGATCGAAGCCGCCCGACTCATGGTTTTCAAAGCCTGTGCGGTGATGGATGGCGGGGGGGATTTTCGCGAGGAGGCCTCGCTCGCCAAGTACCTGGCGGTGGATGCGGCCCGCACGACCGCCGCCTGGGCCGCGGACCTCTTCGGAGCGGCCTCGGTCATGCGCGACCACCCGATCCACAAGTACCCCTTGGACGCCTGGGCGGCCTCCCTGGGGGAAGGCACCCAGGACGTCCAAAAGCTGGTGATCTTCCGCCAGTTGATGAGGCGCCTCGGCAAGGAGCGTGAGCGGGGCACCGGGTCGTCCGATTGAGACCCGCCTCCCCCCTCCCCTCCAGCAAGGGGAAGGGAATGAGGAGGCGGTGAGAGAGGGTTGGTGGGGGGGATTGGATCGGCGAGCCGGCCCCGGGCGTGCGACCTCATCACGGCTGCAGGATGATCTTGCCGAAATGCCCCCCCGCCTCCATGGCACGGTAGGCTTCGATCCCATCGCTCAGCGGCACGACGCGGTCGACCACCGGCGTGAGCCGACCGGCGGCGATCAGCCCCACCAGGGTCAGAAAATCCTGGTGGCTGCCCATGGTGCTGCCGATCAGGCTGATCTGCTTGGCGAAGATGAAGCGGATGTCGATTTCCGCCTGCGGGCCGCTCGTGTTGCCGACAATGACGATCCGCCCCCCCCGCGCCGCGGCCTGCATGCTGGACATGAGCGTAGCCCGGCCGACGTTGTCCACCACGACATCCGCGCCGCGCTTCTCGGTAAGCCGCAGCACCTCCTTGACCCAGTCCGAGCGGGAGCGGTCGATGACATGGTCGGCGCCGAGCGCAGCGGCCCTGGCCGCCTTTTCGGCGTTGGCCGCGACCGTGATCACCCGCGCCCCGGCCAGCTTGGCGAGCTGGACGGCCATGCTGTTGACGCCGCCCCCGGCGCCGACCACGAGGACGGTCTCCCCGGCCCGCAGACCCGCCCGGTGGATGAGCATGCGCCAGGCCGTGAGCCCCACGAGCAGCGGCGCCGCGGCCGCGGGAAAATCGAGGGCGGGGGGCATGGGGACGAGGTTTTCGGCCGGAACAGCCACCAGCTCCGCCGCCCCGCCGCGCACATGCTCGCCCAGGATGTGGTAGGCGGGGCTGACCGAGGGCTCGCCGCGCCGAGTGAATTCATCCTGCTTCAGGTTGATCCCCGGATCGACCACCACCCGCTGGCCCGGACTCCAGCCGGTGACGCCCGCTCCCAGGGCCGCCACCTCCCCGGCCACGTCCGCACCGCACCAGTGGGGCATCGGCAGCTTCAGCCCCGGCCATCCCCGCCGCACCCAGATGTCGAGGAAGTTGAGCCCACAGGCACGCACCCGGACCACCACCTGTCCGGCCCGGGGTTCGGGGTCCGGCACCTCGCCGTAGCGCAGGACCTCTATCTCCCCATGCCCTTCGAAGTAGACTGCTTTCATCGGTTCACCTCCCCTGCTATGGGTTGTCGCCGTCCGCCTTGACATCGGCCTCGTGTTTGGCCACTATTGCGCTATAATCGGTTTGGTTGCAACCTCTCACCCTGATCGACGCCATGGCCGGCCCGGAAGACGCCTGCGGCCCGGTTCGGTTCGAGGAAGTCGAGCACACCGCCGACCGCGCGCTGCGCATATACGGTACCACCTGGGAGGGGTTTCTCGTCAACGCCGCCCACGGCCTGAACAGCATCCTGGCGCCTTCGCCGAGCCGGGTGGCCGGACCTGTAGCAAAAGAGGTCGACCTCGAGGCCATCGACCGGGAGAGTCTGCTCGTCGCCTGGCTGAGCGAGCTCGCCTACTGGGCCGAGGTCGAGTCCCTGGTGTTCGACCGGTTCGATTTTATCGACCTCACCCCCGAAAAAGTGAGGGCGAGCATACGCGGCGGCGTCGCAGAGCGCCTCGGCCGCAACGTCAAGGCGGTGACCTACCACGGGCTTGCCATCATCGAGACCTCGTCGGGGTTCAGCGCCACGGTGGTGTTCGATGTATGAACAAAGGAGCACCGTATGATCCGTCCCCGCGATTTTACGCGCATCGACGACTTTCTTTATGAGCTCCCGGCGGGCTTCCGCCCGGGCATGCGGGTGCCGGCGCGATTCTATGCCGACGAGGCGCTCATGGAAGGGCTCGCGGGCGACCGCAGCCTCGAGCAGCTTGCCAACACGGCCACCCTTCCCGGCGTCGTCGGCTACGCGCTCGCCATGCCCGACATCCACCAGGGCTACGGCTTTCCGATCGGCGGCGTCGTCGCCACCGCCCTGCCGGACGGGGTCATCTCCCCCGGCGGCGTCGGCTACGACATCAACTGCGGGGTGCGGCTGCTCGCCAGCCGCCTGGAGCGGGAGGCGATCGACCCCCACCTGGAGTCGCTGGCCTCCGCCCTCTTCGCCAACTGCCCCAGCGGCGTGGGCCGCGGGGGCGAGGTCAAGCTGAAGAGCCGGGAGCTCGACGAGATTCTGGAAGGCGGGGCCCGCTGGGCGCTCAAGCGCGGGATGGCCGACCCGGAGGACCTCGAGCGCACCGAGGAGGGCGGCTGTCTGGAGGGAGCCGATGCGGCCAAGGTCGGGGCACGCGCCCGGGACCGGGGCCAGGGGCAGGTGGGCACCCTCGGGGCCGGGAACCATTTCATCGAGATCGACGTGGTCGAGCGCCTCCTGGACCCGGACGCCGCCCGCGCCATCGGGCTCTTTCCCGGCCAGGTCGTGGTGCAGATCCACTGCGGCTCGCGCGGACTGGGCCACCAGGTGTGCACCGACTACGTCCAGCTCTACCAGAAAGCGGTCCGCCGCTACGGGTTGGAGCTGCCCGACCGGGAGCTGGTCTGCGCCCCCTTGAGCAGCCCCGAGGGCCGGGACTACCTCGCCGCCATGAAAGCGGCGGCCAACTACGCCTTTGCCAACCGCCAGGTGCTCGCCTTCCACATCCGCCGGAGCTTCGAGCAGGTGCTGGCCGGCAAGGTGCGCCACTTCAACCTCTACCAAGTCTACGACATCGCCCACAACATGGCCAAGGTCGAAACCCACACGGTCGGCGGCCGGTCGATGCCGCTCTGCGTGCACCGCAAGGGGGCCACCCGCGCCTTCGGCCCCGGCGCGGAGGAGCTGCCCGAGGCCTACCGGGGCGTGGGCCAGCCGGTGCTCGTCCCCGGGTCGATGGGCACAGCGAGCTGGATATTGGCGGGAACCGAGGTCTCCATGGCCCGGACCTTCGGATCCACCTGCCATGGCGCCGGGCGCACCATGAGCCGGCATCACGCGAAAAAATCGGTCCAGGGACACGGACTGCGGCGGGAGCTCGAGGAGCGGGGGATCCGGGTGCGGGCCGGCAGCCTCTCAGGACTTGCCGAGGAGGCGCCCGCAGCCTACAAGGACGTCGATCGGGTGGTGGCGGTGGTCCACGGGGCCGGTATCGCCCGGAAGGTGGCCCGCCTGGAGCCGCTCGCGGTCATCAAGGGTTGATCCGGAAACGGTTGCCGACGGGACATTCGACCACCATTCAGGAAGGGAGGACTGCCATGAGAATGCGATTCAAGAGCATCGTGTGCGCCACCGATTTTTCCGATTTCTCCAACCGCACCCTGCCCTACGGGATTGCGATCGCACGGGAGTTCGGCGCCAAGCTCTATGTCTGCCACGTGATCGACCTAACGGCCCTGACGATGTACGGCGAATTTCAGATCGATCCCGTGGGCCAGCAGGACCGGATCCGGCAGGAGGCCGATGTGCAGTTGAAGAAGATGCTCGCCCCGCACACGATCGAGTGGGAGCCCCTGATCCTCGTCGGCCAGCCGGCGGCGGAGATCGCGCGCGTCGTGGACGAAAAGGGGATCGACCTCGTCATTTCGGCCACCCGCGGCCGATCCGGGATCAAGCGGCTGATCATGGGGTCGGTGACCCAGCGCCTCATCCGCACCCTCAACTGCCCGCTGCTGGCGGTTCAGAGCCCGGAGCAGGGGTTCATCGACCCCGCGGCGGGGGCGATCCGTCTGAAAAAGATCCTGATCGGCTGCGACTTCTCGGAGGACTCGGCCCTGGCCGTGAGCTACGGCTTGAGCCTCGCCCAGGAGTTCGAGGCCGAAGTTCACCTGGTCCACGTCGTGGAGCCCCCGGTCTACGAAGAGTTCATGACCCCGAGCGAGCAGGCCGAAAAGCTGGTCCTGACCGATGCCGTTACGGAGCGGCTGGAGACCCTGGTGCCGGCGGAGGCCCGCAACTGGTGCTCGCTGAAGTCGGAGGTGCTGCGCGGGCGCCCCTACGAGGAGCTGGTCGCCTTTTCCATGGCGAAGGAGATCGACATGATCGTGCTCGGGGTGCGCGGCTACGGCCTGGTCAAATCCCTGCTCATGGGGTCGACCACCGACCGGGTGGTCCGCAACGCCCCCTGCCCGGTCCTGGCCGTCAGCGCCCAGGCGACGCGGGCGGCGGTCTAGCGCCGGGCAGCGTCAGTTCAGGGCCAAGGGGCGATCACCGCTCACCCGGCCGTCTGCGACCGTGATGAGCCGCCTCGCGTTGGCAGCGCATTCCGCGCTGTGGGTGACCATGATGATGGTCATCCCGGCCCCGTTCAGCTTGCGGAAGAGGCCCATGATCTCGGCGCCGGTCTTGGAGTCGAGGTTGCCGGTCGGCTCGTCGGCCAGGAGCACCGGCGGCTCGTTCACGATCGCCCGCGCCACCGCCACCCGCTCCTTCTCCCCGCCCGAAAGCTCACCGGGCAGGCGCCGGGCCTTGCCGCCGAGGCCCACCCCCTCCAAGGCCGCTGCGGCTGCATCCTGCTTCTCCCGGCGGCCCCTTGCCGTCACGGCGAGGGGCAGCATCACGTTTTCGAGCGCCGTGAGATAGGGCACCAGGTGAAACCCCTGGAAGACGAAGCCGAGGTATTCGCGCCGGAAGTCGGCCTGACGCTCCAGCGGCAGGGCATAGACGTCGATCTCATCCACGATCAGTCGTCCGGAGCTCGGGGCGCTCATCGCGCCGATCATCCCCAGCAGGGTCGATTTTCCCGCCCCGGATGCCCCCATGATGCCGACGAACTCTCCCGGATCGATCCGGAAGCTCACTCCGGAGACGGCGGTAACCGCCGTCGCCCCGCTGCCGAAGGTTTTCACGAGGTTCTCCGCCACGATGGTGCTCATCTCCGCCTCCGCTTCAAAGCGCCCGCAGCGCGTCATTGGGGTCCATGCGCGCGGCCATGAGCGCCGGGTAGGCGCTCGCAAGGAGCCCCAGCGTCACCGAAAGCACCAGGGCCGCCGCAGCCGTCTCAACGGCGAACGGCACGTGGGCCGGGTGCCCCTCGCCGCCGAAATAGAAGGCCAGCCGCGCGGAGGCGACACCCAACCCGTAGCCGATGGCGCCTGCCGCCACCGACACGATCCCCGCCTCCAGGAAAACGATCCGCATGACGTGGGAGCGCCGGAAGCCGATGGCGCGGAAAATACCGATCTCGCTTGTCCGCTCGCGCACGCTGCCCATCATGGTGACGAGCACGACGAGAGTTCCGATCAGGAGCACGACGGCCGAAATCCCGTAGGCGAACTTCTCAAAATGCGCGAGCATCTCAAGACGGCTCTTGACCACCTGCTGGATGGCCATCACCTTCGCGCCGGGCAAGACCTCGGCGATCTGCTGCACCATCTCCTCGATCGGGCAGTCCTTGCAGAGCGCCGCCACCTCGGCCATCGAGACCCGCCCCTGCTTGTTGAACACTCTCTGGGCGTCCGCCAGGCGGGTGAAGGCGAGCTGGTCGTCCTGGGAGCCGGTCGGCTCCAGCACCCCCGAAACGGTCAAGCGCGCGTCGCCGACCGGGAGGCGGTCCCCGGCGGAGAGGTTCAGCACCCGGGCCGCCTCGGCCCCGAGCAGAACCTCGTTCGGCCCCGGCAGGCTTCCGTGCGCCTTCCACCAGGGTTTCAGAATCGCGGCAGCCGCGAAATCGACCCCCGCCACGAGAATGCGCCGGCCCTCAAGCTCGGTTACGCCGAGAACGAGCGGCCCCAGGGCGGCGATGTTCCCGGCGTTGGGGATGGAGGCCAGACGGGTCAGCTCCGCCTCCCGGATCTCCTCGAGCTCGAAGGAGACCCCTCCGAGGGCCAGCCCTCCGTAGCTCAGGGAGAGGCTCTCGGTGCGCGGCACGATCAGGATGTTGGCCCCGTACTGATCGAGCTTGTGCAGGATGTCGTGGCCCACGGCATTCACGTAAGTCAGGATGCCGACCGAGGTCCCTACCCCGATCACGAGCCCGGCCAGGATGAAGGCCGCCTTGCCCTTGCGCCGCATGAGGTTGCGAACGGATATCCACTGCAGGGTCATGGTTCACCCCTTCCTTGAAAAATCGAAGTAGCCCCGCCCCTCCAGAATGTCGCTGACCCGGATGAGGAGCATGCCGTTTTCCACCCGCCGTTCCAGGGGTGCGGGGTTGCACCCGCCTTTGACCTCATTGATCCGGTTGGAGTGAAAGCGCAGGCCGCAGTTGCGGCAGATCATGAACTCCCCCTCCTGGGCATAGCCCTTGCCGGCCGGCCAGCAGACGTCGCAGGCGTCAAAAGCCGCTCGCAGCACGCCGTCGGAGCTCTTGATCACGAAGTAACGGATGGTGACCCCTCCCTGCCGGTGCTCGAAGTAGTGCGCCCGGCCGTCATCGAAGCGTGCTGCCGGCATCGAGACGACCCCGCCGGCCGGGTGCGCAGCGGCGGCCGGTGCCGGAGGGGTGCGACTGAAATAGAGATAGCCGGCGCCGGCCGCTGCGATCGCCAGCACGAGAATGCCCAAAGCCCAGGACCTTCTGCTGCGGGAACGGCTTTCTTGGCCGCGAGTCTGTCTTGCGTGGCTTCATCCGACATCGACGTTTTCCTCATTTCTAGTTGGTTGGGTTCCTTTATGTGGCAACGCGCTGCTATCGTTTGCAGACCGTTTCCAAGAATCGGACCCACCCGGTCAAACGACGGGCCCGAACGTCAGGGTATCTTTTTGGGGCAGGAACGAAAAAATCAGATCAAAAGAATACGGAGCTCAATGAAGCGGGGGATTTTCTGTTGGAGGCCTTCAGCCTCACGATTCGGCTGGCGGTCGCCCGCCGGTGGAGTGGCGTTCCCGGCCGCAGCCGCGGCAGGCAGCAACCACGGAAGAACAGGGAGGTGAATATCGGGCGAGGGGGCCCCATCGATGGCAGGGGGGCGGCAGGCGGAAACGTTTCTATCCGCCGCCCCACAGCAATCGGGCCGGCCGGAGCCGGGGTCATGCCCGCCAGGATCGCCGGAGCTCCCGCGGCAGCAGGGCATGCGGCAAGCTTCAGAACCTGCACAGGCTGCGGCCGCGCCCGGCACCGCAAGTATGAGGATCAGGGCAGCCGCCAGGAT
>JALOOS010000077.1 GCA_025454275.1 Desulfobacterales bacterium
GGCGCGGCATGGGAAGGGGCGGCGGACGGGCATGACGGTGGAGCGCCTCATCCATGTCTACGGCCCGGTGGCATCCCGCCGGCTGGGCCGCTCCCTGGGCGTGGACCTCGTGCCCTTTAAAACCTGCACCTACAACTGCATCTATTGCCAACTCGGGCCCACTACGAACCAGACCCTCCGGCTGGACGAGTACGTTCCCGTGGACGACCTGGTCGCCCAGGTGAAGCAAAAACTGTCCGGCCCGCTGCAGCCGGACGTGGTGACCCTGGCCGGAGCGGGGGAGCCGACGCTGCATGCGCGGATCGGCGAGATCATCCATCGCATCAAGCGGCTGACAACCCTGCCGGTGGCGGTTCTCACCAACGGGTCGCTTTTATGGTCGCGCTGCGTTCAGGAGTCGAAACCATGGTGAATGGAATCGCTGAATTCACCCGCCGGTTTCGGAAGCCGGTCTGGCTGGAGGTCTTCCTGCTGGAGGGGCTGACCGAGTCCCCGGCGGATGTCGAACGCATCGCCGCCCGGGTTCGGGAAATAGCGCCTGCGAAAGTGCAGCTCAACACGGTCTCCCGCCCCCCCTGCGAAGAGAATGCCAGGCCGGTGCCGGTTGAGCGGCTGGCCGCCTTGGCGGCGCTGTTCGAGCCTCCCGCCGAGGTGATCAGCGAGGCGCCCGCGGGCGGCAACTGCGATTTCCCGGCGGCGGCGGTAGCGGATGAGGATATTTTGAACTTGATCCGCATCCGGCCGTGCACCGCCGCCGGCGTGGCCGCCGGGAGCACCAAGCGCCTGGCCGCCATGGTCGCGCGCGGGGCGGCTGTGGCCGTGCGCAGGGATGACTCGGTGTTTTACGAAACCCCGCGAAGCGCCGCCGGCTGCGGCTTCGACGGCTGAAGGCGGCAACCGCGAGGGGCACTTCAAATTCAGTTGAGTTTTTTTCATGTGGGCGTCCCGCCGGGGCGGGACCGCGATCGAATCGCGGCTGGAGCCGACTCCACCGAAGTACGGGCTGCCGAGGCCGGGAGCCCTTCCCACAAAACCTGAACTTACTCGCTGATAAACCGCGGCCGCAGGCGGCGGGCATCGCTCATCAGGAGATACGACGACCGTGAAAAAGGAGAGGAGACAGCCAGCCGGTCATGTTCAACCCTCGACATCCACCTGCGACTCCTGCACGGAGGCCTCCTGCTCGGCCCGCACGCGCAACGCCGGCGAGAGCGACCGGGATTTCGAGGACCGGCGCAGACTCCAGGAGCGTCTGTGCCGCATCCGGCACAAAATCGTGGTCCTCTCCGGCAAGGGCGGGGTCGGGAAAAGCACGGTGGCGGTGAATCTGGCGGTGGCCCTGCGCTTGAACGGAAACCGGGTGGGCCTGCTGGATGTGGACATCCACGGCCCCAGCATTCCCACCATGATGGGGCTTGAGAATCGGACGCCGCAGGGGGATCAGGGGCAGTTGTTTCCCCTTGACGCCGCAGGGCTCAAGGTGATGTCGCTCGGCTTTTTCCTCCGCCACCCCGACGAGGCGGTCATCTGGCGCGGGCCGCTCAAGATGGGAGCGATCAAGCAGTTTCTGAAAGATGTCGACTGGGGCGACCTCGATTTTCTCATCATCGACTCGCCCCCCGGGACCGGCGATGAGCCGCTCTCGGTCTGTCAGCTGATCGGTCGCATGGACGGGGCCGTGATCGTGACCACCCCGCAGCGGGTAGCGGCGGTGGATGTGCGCAAATCGATCACCTTCTGCCGGGAGCTCAAGGTGCCGGTCATCGGCGTGGTCGAGAACATGAGCGGTTTCGTCTGCCCGCACTGCGGGACCCTTACCCCGATCCTGCGCTCGGGCGGAGGGCACCGCATCGCCCTGGATATGGGGGTGCCGTTTCTGGGTTCCATCCCGATCGACCCCCAGATCGCGGTATGCTGCGACGAGGGCCGCCCCTTCATCCAGTACGCCGCCGACTCGCCGGCAACGGCCAAGCTGCAGGAAATCATCCGGACGATCGACGCATTGGGCCGGGCCTAAGATAACAGGAAGGAGGAATCGGGACTGAGAACCGTTCGCACAGCGAGCGAAATACCGTCAGCCGCAGGCGGCGTGTTGCGCCTCCGCGCAGCTCACCTCCACGGAGCGGAAGCGGATATCCTCTCGCAAAGCGGGATCCTCGGTCAGGACCCAGCGACCCTCCTCGAAACGATGGACTTGATAGGTGTCCGGGTCGAACATGAAAAGGCTGTTTTCGGAACGAAAAAACCGAATGCTCATCGACACTGCCCCTCCGTTGTCTTCTGGATATCAAAAACTTAGATGAAAATGACAACGGAATATTCAGTCCGGATGAGGGGCTTGCTAAAAATGAGTGAGGCCACGGAGGCGGCCGCCCTGCGGCGGGAGGATTCAACCGTCCCCTGCCGCAGGGCACCGGAGATGATGGGGCAGCGGCGCCGGGGGTCAGATGTCAAAAGGCGGCGCCGTCGCAGCACAGCCGTGGAAAGGGGTCGATCAACCGTTCATAACAGGTGACGCAGAGGGCCCTCTCGCCGCTGGACACCAGATACGCAGCGGATTTGAAGGTCCGCCGGCAGTGGGCGCAGGTGCAGGCATCGATTTTCTCCTCTGAGCGGTGGGGGTCGGTTGTACGGCACGCATCGAATTTCATGGCGCTTCCCTTTCAGCAGGTGTTGATGATATCCCTATCCATGACCCTTTCAATCTGCATGCCATTTCGTACCGACAGGCCTATTTAGAACAAATAGCTAATATAATCAAATAACTAAACAATACTTGAGACTACTTCTCAGGTTCGCCTAAGAAATTAAAAAAAACATAAATGTAAAATTTATCTTTTAGATAAAACGAATTTGTATTTTTAACTCTTTTAAGTCCCGGACCGATCCGGCCGCGGAGGGAGGCAGAGCTCGGTTGTGGGGCGATGGGTTGGATATGGACAGCCGCTCGGGTTTCGGATTATACGGACGCTCATGACAGCCGGAGCCCACGATGGCTGGAGCATTCCAGCGGTGATGCCGAGCCGATCTTCCCTGCCGACAGCCGGAATCGTGCTGGTCTCGCTCTACATCGCCGCCCAGATGCTCTCGGATGTCGGCAGCCTGAAGATCGTCCTGCTTGCCGGCTTCAGCATCGATGCGGGGACCTTCATCTACCCCCTCACCTTCACCCTGCGCGATCTCGTGCACAAACGCCTGGGCATTGCGGCCGCGCGCACGGTGGTCGTGACGGCAGCCGGCGTGAACCTCTTCATGGCGCTTTTTCTCCAGCTGGCGGCGCGCTTGCCCGAGGACCCCGCCTGGGGCCTGGGCCGGGAGTTCTCAGCGGTGCTGGGGCCGGTGTGGCGCATCGTCGTCGCCAGCATCGCCGCTGAGGTGGCAAGCGAGTTGATCGACACCGAGGTCTACCGCATCTGGGTCACCCGGGTCACGGCCCGCTTCCAGTGGCTGCGGGTGCTCGCCAGCAATGCGATCAGCATCCCGGTCGACAGTCTGATCTTCTGCTGGGGGGCCTTCGCCTTTGCGCTCCCTCCGGAGGTGGTCTGGTCGATCTTCGCCGCCAACGTGATCATCAAAGGGCTGGTGACCCTGGCCAGCCTGCCGGCCATCTATCTTGTCAAAGAACCCTCAACCCAAAGGAGGCCGCCATGACCGTGAACGCCACCTGGTACAGCCACGCCTGTTTTCTCTTCGAAACCCCGAAGGCCAGGCTCCTGGTCGATCCCTTCCTCACCGGGAACCCGCTCGCTCCGGTCACGGCCGACACGGTGGCGGCGGATTACATCCTGGTGTCCCACGGCCACGGGGACCACGTGGGCGACACCGTTGCGATCGCACGGCGCACCGGGGCGACCGTGATTTCAAACTTCGAAATCCAGAATTGGATGGTGGCCCAGGGAGTCAAAAACGTCCACCCCCAGCACATCGGCGGAGGGTTCGACTATCCCTGGGGGCGGGTCAAGCTGACCCTCGCCCTCCACGGCTCCGCCCTGCCGGACGGCTCCTACGGCGGAAACCCCTGCGGGTTCCTCTTTTACATCGAGGGCAAGAAGATCTATCACGCCTGCGACACGGGGCTTTTCGGAGACATGCGGCTGATCGGCGAGGAGGGCATCGATCTGGCGATCCTGCCCATCGGCGACAACTTCACCATGGGCCCGGAGGATGCGCTGCGGGCGGTCAAGCTGATCGCGCCCAAGCGCGTGGTGCCCATCCACTACAACACCTTCGATGTCATCAAACAGGACCCGGCGGCCTGGGCCGCCCGGGTCGAAAAAGAGACCGGCGCCCGGGTGGCGGTGATGAGACCGGGCGAGAGCATCGAAGTTTGAATCAACCCCTCGGACCGAGGGGGATCAGATCCGTCAGCCCGAGGGCTTGCAGCCCGGGGCGTTGAATCCCCCCGAACCGGTGGGGATCCCTTGAGGCCGGACGCAGCCGGCGGAGATGAGCTTCTGCACATCGGCGCAGCCGCACGCAGGGCAGACGCGCTCGGCGGCGTCGGAGGGGAAAACCAGGGCCTCGAAGCAGTGGCAGCAGGCCTTGCATTGGAACTCGTAGATCGGCATCGGTGAACCTCGAATTCGGTCGGCAGCGGTTTGCGGGCAAAAACATAATTTCGAATGCGCCCGCGTCAACCCATCCGCCAAAGGCGCCTCTTCGGGTACGACGCTAAGCGGACATCCATTGCAGGACCTGGGGCACATACTCATCCGGGCAGATCCGCAGCAGCCAACGTATCTGAAGCCCGACGTCGGCAAAGCCGATGTGAAACTCCTCGGCGGCCGACGGCCCGAGGGTGTCCTGCCAGGCGCGCACCGCCGCCGCCGGCAGCGGGCTGTCGATCAGGATCCCGTCCAGCTCTCCCAGATCCGCGAGCTCCTGCAGCGAGGGCATCCTCCGCCTCTTCCACCAGTAGACCTGTCGCTGCATTTCGCCCCGGAACCACGCCCGCCGGTCGACGGAGACCAGGGTGAAGAGAACCGCCCGGTTCCCCGGCCGGGGGAAGAGGTACCGCAGATCTCCGTCCAGAAAGTGCGGGCGGCGCAGATTCAGCGCATTGAGGAGCTCCCGGGGCCGGGGGGGCACGGCCGGCTCGAAGAAGACCACTTCGAAGGGCGTAAAGGGGTTTTCGGCCGTAGTGATCTGAAGGGCCTTCGCAAGGAAGCCGACATCCCGCCATCCCGGCCCGGCCAGCACCTGGTAGGGCTGCGTGAGCTGCCGGGACAGGCGCCGGATCTCCTCCACCGGCCGCGCACGGTTCAGCACCAGCTTGGCCACACACTCACGCTCCCCCAGGCGCACCCGCAGGTCGGATGCCTTCCGGAAATCACGGCCGGCCCCCTGCCGCCAGGAGAGCTCCAGGTCCGGAAGGGGGAAGAACACCGTGTCCAGGCGGGTTTCGGCGTAATCGTAGGCCAGGAGGAACTCCTCGGGGGAAAAAGAGGGGGTGGCGGTGACCGTGTAGGGCGGATGGGGTTCAAACTGCAGCCCCAGCTCGCGGCGGCGTTGCCGAAAGCGAGTGCCCGGCAGGACCGAGAGCGGGAAGATCTGCACGTCCGCCGCCAGATCGTGGTCGGCCACGAAATCCACGCTGCGCATGAACCCGGCAAGATCATCGCCCGGCAGCCCGATGATAAGGTCGATGCCGGGGGTGATTCCCCGCCGCTTGAGGTGCGCGACCCCCCGCAGGAACCGGTCGAGCCGGGTCGGCCGGTTCATGATTTTAAGCGCCTCGGGAGTGGTGCTCTGCAGGCCGATTTCGAACCAGGTGAAACCGGCCGCCGCCAGCAGGTCGGCCAGGCCCGCGTCAATCGCCTCGGCCCGGATTTCGCTGATGAAGCGAAGCGACTTTCGGGAGTTGAGCCGGGCGATCGCGGCCAGCAACCCGCGAAGGTCCGGCCGCGAATTCAGGGATGGGTCCAGCAGGTAGACCTCCCCTACGTCATGCGTCAGCGCCCAGCGCACGGCATCGAGCAGGTTTTCCGGCTCAGCGTAGATGAGTTCGCGCCGGGACTTGTTGTAGTAGCAGAAACCGCAGCGGTAAGGACAGCCGCGCTGGGTTTCGAGCAGCATCAGGCGTTCGACGGCCGGTTCGAGCAGCCCGTCGACATAGGGGCTGCGCGCCCGCCGGAAGATGTCCGCGGCGCTCCCGCCGGCTTGCCCCTCGCCCCAGGCGCCGGGCTCCGTCAGCAGCCGGCGAAACACCTGCTCGCCCTCGCCGCAGACGCGAACGTCCACGTGCGGGGAGCGCACCAGCGGGTTGTCGGGGGTGACCTCGGGCCCGCCGAACACGATGCGGGTCGAGGGCAGCGCCGCCTTCAATTGTTCGGCCGCGTAGAGACTTCGCTCGATGTTCCAGCTGAACACGCTGAATCCGATCACGTCGGGGCGCGCGGCGGCGATCCGTGCCGACAGGGCGGCATCCCCGAGGTAGGACACCTCGCTCTCGGGCAGGATCTCGACCGTCACGCCGGGAAGACCCTGCGCCGCCTGCTTCAGGCAGGCCGCCCCCAGGGGGATGTTTCCGGTCCTGCGCCCGAAATTCTGGCGGGGAATGGGCAGTTGGGCCAACAGTACGCGCGTCATGAGCGTCTGGGTTCCTTGCATCCGACGGGAATGGTCCGGCTTCAGATCTCTCTCAGCACGGAAGCAAGCTGCGGCAGGATGTCATGAAAATCAACACGAACTGCCACACCACGGCGATCCCGAAGCATACCAGCGCGAAGGTGAACAACCGCTTTGTCTGGAAACGGCTTCCCCGGATGACGCTGTTGCGGACCAGGACGAAAATCATCACCGCCGCACTGGTGATCGCGTACTTGACGAGGGTGAAGACGGTGGGGCCTTTGCCGAGGAAATAGTTCATGACGGGGTTGATCTCAGTGGCGCCCTGCTCGATCAGGTTGAGGGTCAGGAACGCATCGGTGAGGCTCAGCAACAGGATACCGATGATGATCGCGAGCAACCCGGCGGGGTAGTGGTCCAGTATGACGATCCGCCAGCGATCCTCGGCGCGGCGCACGCGGCGGCGCCGGCCGCCGAAGAACAGATATCGCAGAGCGGGGAAAGGGCGCTGGCGGCGCTCGGCCGGAGAGCGATTTTCACCGGTGGCGGCATTCACGGCACCTCTGTTTTCGAAGCTCGGGGCGGCGGAGCTGTCTGGAGCGGGAGCCATATTGAGTCCCTATCGGCCGTTTCGGCCGATACTTGATTGCCTGTTTTCAAACCGCGTGCGTTGCACGCGATTTCATGTGCAACGCGTAACGCACGAGGGTGCGTCTGACGTTTCGGCCCGCAGCCCAACATCCAAGCCGCCCGGTGTGCGGGTGGCCCGCGTCCGTTTCAGGCGCCGCCGCGTCCCGCAGTGTGTTGACAAGAATAAGGCCCTCCGCTACGACTGTCCGCGGAGGCACGCCATGAAGATCATCGGTGTGGAAAAGCTGACCGACGCAGCCTGGTTGAATCTGTTCCGAGTCACCTACCACCTCGCGGACCCGAAACCGCGCTACTGGACCCTCGCCACCCGACGCCCGACGCCGCGTTGCGCAAGCGGCCGTTACGAATCCCCGGATGCCGTGATCATCGCGGCCTACCACCGCAGCCGCAAAAAGCTGGTGGTGATCCGCGAATACCGAGTGGCCCTGGCGGGCGACGAATACGGGTTTCCGGCCGGGCTCCTGGAGACCGGCGAGAGCATCGAAGCGGCGGCCCGCCGGGAACTCATGGAGGAAACCGGACTGTCGGTGGTCCGCATTCTGGCAGCGAGCCCGCCCCTCTTTTCATCCGCCGGCATGACCGATGAATCGGTCTGCCTGGTCTATGTCGAATGCGACGGCGAGCCCGGCACCGGGTCGCAGGAGCCCACGGAGCGGATTGCGGTGATCTTCGTCTCCCCCGAGGAGGCCAAGGGCCTTTGCGGCGACCCATCGATCAAGTTCGATGCGCGGGCTTGGCTCGTGATCTCGCATTTTGCCGCCACCGGACACCTTGCAGGGCTTTAGAACACAGGCGGATGGCCGGTTCAGTCCTTTGGCGTCGCCGGCGGCAGCTCGTCGCACGAAAACCGCCGACCGCAGCCGCCGCAAACGAGAACCTGCCCCGTATCGGACCGCGTACGGGGGGCGCTCAGCGGGCGCCGGCATTCAGGGCATTTGGAATCGACTCCCGGGCATGTTGCTTCCGGTGTAGCTTTCATCGCCCC
>JALOOS010000335.1 GCA_025454275.1 Desulfobacterales bacterium
ACCCGGACACCGCCCGGCGGCAGCGGCGCGGCCGGGTTCGAAACGCGGATCACCGCCCGCCGTCCGCTCTCCTCCACCGCCTTCGAGCTCTCCCTGGAAACCCCGGCGGGCTTCACGTTCATCCCCGGTCAGCGCGTGCACCTGCTCCTGGCGGGTGCCGGGCGGGATTATTCCATCCTGTCCGCGCCGGGCGAAGCGGCGATCCGCCTCCTGATCCGGCGGGTGGAGGGGGGCCGGATTTCGTCCCGGCTGGCGGCGACGCCTGTCGGCGCCCCGCTTTCGTTCACGGGCCCCCATGGCTATTTCACCTTCAAGCCCTCCTCCCGGAGGGCGGTTTTCACGGCGACCGGCACCGGCATCGCCCCTTTTTGCGCCATGGCCGCCGCCGGGGTCTCGCTGCTGCGCGGGAAGGCCGCCCTCTACGTGGGCTGTGTCTCGGAGAGGCCTTCAGCGGCACCGGGATGCTTCGCGGGGCGCGTCACGGGTTATCTTCAGGAGCGCCTGCCGGCAGGAGCCTATGACTTCTACCTCTGCGGACGCCAGGAGATGGTCCGGGATGCGACCCTGATCGCCGACGAGAGGTTCCCCGGGTCGCTGGTGTTCTCGGAGGTATTCTATTAGAAGGAGAAATCGCATGATATTCAAAGTGACGAAAAAGGAAGCCGTGCTCCTGGACCCTGCCGACCGCATGCAGGCGAAGTCCATTCCGGTTGAAGTCCGCGCGGACCCGCTGACGGGTCGCACCTCCCGCATCTGTCATTTCCGGCGGCTCACCTTCGCCAGGCCCGACCTGACGCGACTGATCGAGGCCTCCCGGGAGACATGCCCCTTCTGCCCGGAGAAAGTCTTGACGCTCACCCCCTGTTTTCCGCCGGAGATCGCACCGGAGGGGCGCCTCTTCCGGGGCGAAATGGTGCTCTTCCCCAACATCGCCCCCTACGACGGCCTGGGGGCCGTCGCCACTCTCGGCAGCCGCCACTACCTGCCCATGACCGAGATCGAGCCGGAGCGCATCGCGGACGGCCTGGGGCTGGCACTGGACTTCTATCGGCGCGCCCGCGCCATCCGGCACCCGGAGGCGGTCTACTATCTGCTGAGCTGGAACTACATGCCGGCCTCCGGCAGCTCCCTCATCCACCCCCACCTCCAGGTGTTCGCCAGCGCCACCGCCCCGAACCAGCTGCGCGAAGAGCTTGCCGCAGCAAACGCCTATTACCGGCAACACGGCACTGTCTACTGGGACGACCTGGTCGCAGAGGAGAAATCCGAGGGCAGCCGCCACCTGGGCCGCACCGGCCGCATCGAGTGGCTGGCGGGGTTCGCCCCTTTCGGGGTCGTCGGCGACGTGATCGGGGTGGTGGCCGAGGGCCGCACCATGCTCGATCTGACCGAGGCCGATCTGGCGGGGATCGCCGCGGGCCTCACGGCCGCCATGGCGGCCTACGACAAGATGGGGATCTACAACTTCAACGTCTGCTTCTTCCCGGGCGCCGAGGGGGATGCGTTCGCACGCCTGCACCTGGTCTTCTCCCCCCGCATCTACTACAACCCGCTCCTCGCCACTCCGGATGCGACCGCCCTGCGCACCCTCTACAACGAAAGCATCTGTGTGGGCTTCCCGGAGGAGATCGCCGCCGCGGTGCGGCGGGAATTCGACGCCCGCCGGACGGCGGGGGAGGTTGGTTAGATGCAGCTTCAGAAATTGGAATTCACCGGCGGCGCCGGTGAGAAACTCGCCGCCCTGCTCGATCTGCCGATAGACGGCAAGCCCCTGGGGTATGCCCTGTTCGCCCACTGCTTCACCTGCTCGAAGGACGTGAAAGCGGTCTACCACATCTCCCGCGCCCTCACGCGGGAGCGGATCGCCGTGCTGCGCTTCGATTTCACCGGCCTGGGCGAGAGCGCGGGCGACTTCGCCGACACGAGCTTCCTCTCCAACGTGGAGGACCTGGTGGCGGCCGCCCGCTTTCTGGAGGCCCGCTTCGAAGCGCCCGCCCTTCTCATCGGCCACTCGCTGGGGGGGGCCGCAGTGATCCAGGCCGCCGCCGCCATCCCCTCCGCCCGGGCCGTGGTGAGCATCGCCGCACCGGCCGACCCCCGGCATGTCGCGCGCACCCTCGGACCGGCCGCCGATACGATCTCCGCCGCCGGTCAAGCCGATGTGACCATCTCGGGCCGCAGCTTCACGCTGCGCCGCAAGTTCATCGAAGACCTTCAGAAAATCGACCCCGAGACCACCATCCGCAATCTGGACCGGGCCCTGCTCGTCATGCACTCGCCGGTGGATGATGTGGTCGGCATCGAAAACGCGGCGCGGATTTTCCAGAGCGCCCGCCACCCGAAGAGCTTCGTTTCGCTCGACCAGGCCGACCACCTGCTCTCGAACCGCACCGACTCGCTTTATGCCGGGACGGTGATTGCGGCCTGGGCCAAGCGCTACATCAGCCCGCCGGCCGCGGAGCGCACCCAGACCGCCCCCCGGGACAACCGCATCGCGGCCCGCACGGGGCCGGGCGGGTTTCTGACCGAAATCCAGGTCAACCGCCACAGCCTGGTGGCGGACGAACCCCTCTCGGTCGGCGGGAGCGACCAGGGCCCCTCCCCCTTCGACCTCCTCGTGGCCGCCCTGGGCGCCTGCACCTCGATGACGCTGCGCATGTACGCCGACCGCAAGGGCTGGCCTCTGGAAGCCGCCACCGTGCGACTCACCCACGCAAA
>JALOOS010000336.1 GCA_025454275.1 Desulfobacterales bacterium
GCGTCTAAACCGCTTCGCTCAGGTTGAAGATCTGGGCGAAGATCTGGTCGTTGTCGAACCCCTTCAGGTGGATGGCCCCGGAGCGGCAGGAGGCCACGCACAGCCCGCAGCCTTTGCATAGAACGGGGTTGACCTGGGCCCGGCCGGCAAACGGCCCTTTTTCGGTCCAGGCAGGGGCTGAATACGGGCAGATCGATACGCATACCCCGCACTGGCTGCACAGGCGCTGGTCGACCTCAGCCACCGTGCCGCTGGTGAAGATCTTTTTGCGGGCGAGCAGGGTGACGGCGCGCGAGGCGGCGGCCTGCCCCTGGGCGATGGCCTCGTCGATCGGCTTCGGGTAATGGGCCAGCCCGCAGAGGAAAACCCCGTCGGTGGCGAACTCCGAGGGGCCGAGCTTGGCATGCCGTTCCACGAAAAATCCGTCGGCGTTGAGCGGCACCTTGAAGAAGTTGGCGAGCTGCTCGTCGCGATTGGGCACGATGGCCGTGGCCAGGGTCAGGAGCTCGGTTTCGATCTCGAGCGGCCGGCCCAGGATGTGGTCGGTCACGGCGACCAGGAGTTTGCCGTCCGCGACTCGGACCTTCGGCTTGTCGTCACGGCCGAAGCGGATGAAAACGACCCCCAGCGACCGGGCCTTCTTGTAGAGCAGCTCCCGCTCGCCGTAGGTGCGCATGTCCCGGTAGAGTATGAAAACGTTCATCTCCGGGTTCATCTCTTTGAGGTGGATGGCGTTGTCCACCGAGTGGGTATGAAGACCGCGCTCGAGAGGGTTTTGAGGCCGGGGTCCTCGGCCAGGAGCCGGCGGTCCAGGTCCAGGCTGGTGATGACCCGCGGGTCGCTGCCGTAGGCATATTCGGTCGGCCGATAGGGCGCGCCGCCGGTGGCAACGACCGCCACCCCGTGCTCGAGCAGCTTCTCCGCGCCGTTCGCGGAAAGGGTCGACTTGAAGTTCCCGACGAACCCCTCGACCTTCGTGAGGGAGGTGTTGAGGTGCACGTGGATCTTGTCGTCGGTTTCGATTTCGGCGATCAGGGCCTTCAGGTGGGTCTGGACGTTCTCACCCCGCGCGGTGCGGAAGATGTTGAGCGCCTGGCCGCCCAGCCGGTCGCTTTTTTCGATGATGTGAGCGTCGTAGCCCTGGCGGGCCAGGCTGCGTGCCGCGGCCATGCCGGCGATGCCTCCGCCGATCACCATGGCTGCCGGAGTGATGTCGAGCTCGGCCTCCTTGAGCGGGGCCATCAGCGAAGCCTTGTGGACGGCCATGCGCACGAGGTCCTTCGCCTTATGGGTGGCGAGCCCGGGGTTGTTCTTGTGCACCCAGGAGTCCTGGTTGCGGATATTGGCCATCTCGAAAAGGTATTTGTTCAGGCCCGCGTTGACCAGGGTCTCCTGGAAGAGCGGCTCATGGGTCTTCGGGGTGCACGCCGCCACGACGACGCGGTTCAGGTTCTTCTCCCGCACGATCTGGGAGATCGATTCCTGGGTGTCCTGGGAGCAGGCGTAGAGGTTGTCGGTCGCGTATTCGACGTAGGGCAGCCCCTTGGCGTACTCGGCCACTGCGGGGACGTCCACGGTGCCGGCGATGTTCGTGCCGCAGCGGCAGACGAAGACGCCGATCCGCGGCCGCTCGTTGAGGACGTTGACCTCGGGCACCTTCTCCTTGGTCTTGGTCAGGGTGTTGCGCGCTGCGGAGAGGATCTCGCCCGCGGCGGCGGCGGCGGCACTCGAGTCGATGACCGACTGGGGGATGTCTTTCGGGCCCTGGAACGCGCCGCAGACATAGATCCCCTCCCGGGAGGTGGCGACCGGGGCGAAGGTGGCCGTGCTGCAGAACTTGCCCGGGGTGAGATCGATGTTCAGCCGCCGGGCGAGATCGGCCACGGAGGGCGAGATCTCCATGCCCACCGAGAGCACGATGAGGTCGAACACCTCGGTCAACAGCTCGCCGTTTTCGGCCACGTAGCGCACCTCGAGGTCATCGGTGTCTCCGACCGGGGTGACCGAGTGCACCTTGCTGCGGATGAACCGCACCCCGTGCCGCTCGCGGGCGTCGTCGTAGAAGCGTTCGAACTCCTTGCCGTGGGTGCGCATGTCCATGAAGAAGATGGCGCAGTCCAACTCTTTGCCCGCATGCTCCTTGGCGATCACCGCCTCCTTGATGGCGTACATGCAGCACACCGAGGAGCAGTGGGCGTTGTCGCACTTGTTCATGTCCCGGGAGCCGACGCACTGGAACCAGGCGATCTTTTTGGGGTCGCGCCCGTCCTTGGAGCGCCGCTTGACATGCCCGGCGGTGGGGCCGGAGGCGGAGAGAATGCGTTCGAACTCCATCGCCGTGACCACGTTGGGCAGGCGGGCGTACTGGTAGTTGTCGAAGCGGGAGGGGTCGAAGGGGCTGAAGCCGGCCGACAGGACGACCGAGCCCACCTTCAGGGTCGCGGAAACAGGCTTCTGATCAAAGTCCACGGCTCCCACGGGGCAGATTTTCTTGCAGGCGCCGCATTTGCCCTTCTGGATGAAAATGCACTCCCCCCCGTCGATGGCATATTTGAGGGGGACGGCCTGGGCATACTCCACGTAGGCCGCCTTGCGCTTGGCCAGTCCGACGTTGTAGGTGTCATCGACCTTCTTGGGGCATTTCTCGGCGCAGGCGCCGCAGCCGATGCACTTGCTGATATCGATGTAGCGGGGGTGCTGGATCAGTTCGACCTCGAAGTTCCCCGCCTCTCCCTTGATCTCCTTGACCTCGCTGAGGGTCCTCAGCTCGATGTTCAGATGCCGGCCGACCTCGACCAGTTTGGGGGAGATGATTCACATCGCGCAGTCGCAGGTGGGAAACGTCTTGTCCAGCTGCGACATCACCCCGCCGATGGAAGGCCCTTTCTCCACGAGGTAGACGTAATAGCCCGAATCGGCAAGATCCAGCGCCGCCTGCATGCCGGCGATTCCGCCGCCGACCACCATCACCGAACCGATGACTTGCGTTGGCATTCTGTCCATCTCCTGT
>JALOOS010000337.1 GCA_025454275.1 Desulfobacterales bacterium
CCGATCCTGGCCGCATCCCGAAAATACGAGCTGCCGCCGGCGCTGATCATGATGACCATCGCCACCGAAACGGGGTTTGCGCGCAAGGCGGGTTTCACCGGGCCGCTCACCTTCCGCTGGGAGCCGGGCGTGCCGGTCGAAGATGTGAACCCCCCGCGCCTGGGGGACTACAGCGCCGGGCCCATGCAGTTGCTGGCGACCACGGCGCGCTGGACCATCCGGGAGCAGGGGTTGGACTATGAACCGTTCGTGGTGGGGCCGGCGCTCGAATACCAGCTCGACGAGCCGGACCATCTCCCCCTCTACGAGCCGTCGATCAACATCGCCGTCGGGGCCGCCACGATCGCCGCGCGGGCGGCCAAGACCGGAGACGACCCGATCCTGGTGGCGGCCGCCTTCAACGCCGGAGGATTGTACAAGAGCCAGCAGAACCCCTGGGGCTTGAAGAGCACCGGTGACCATCTGGACCGGGCCGCCCGTTGGTACGGTGATGCCTGCAGCGTGCTCGAGGAGATCCTGACCTGAAAACGGGTTTTATACCCCGAGACTCCCGGCGCCTCGCTGGGCGCCGGCCGCGGAGGCCGCATGAACCCCGATAAAGTCATCTTCACGAACATGAGTGCGTTGAGACAAAAGTACCAGAGCGGAATCGGGCGGATCGAAAAGGCGATCGCCCGGCTGATCGCTGCCGATGCGAAGCGGGGGCTGGCCACCCGGCTCATTGCGATCGACTCCCCGGCCGACATGGCCGCGGTCCAGGGGGAAGCGGTGGCGGACCCGAAGGATCAGCGGGCGGTCAAGAGGGCCGTCGATGCGGTCTATGGCGCCTGGGCTCCGGACTACCTCATGATCCTCGGGGCGCCGGACATCGTTCCGCACCAGGAATTGAGGAACCCCGTCTACAGCCCGGGAGGAGACGATGACAAGGCGGTCCCCAGCGACATTCCCTATGCCTGCGAAACCCCTTACAGCAAACGTCCGGAGGATTTCGTCGGTCCGACCCGGGTCGTGGGGAGGCTGCCGGACCTGGTCGGAACGCGGGACCCGGCCTATCTCGTATCGCTGCTGGGAACGGCGGCGCGTCACAAGGCCCGGCCGCGCTCCGATTACCAGAAGTATTTCAGCGTGAGCGCCGAGGTCTGGAAAGGATCCACCGCGCTCAGCCTGACCCGGATCTTCGGCGACAGCGCCGCCATGGCCACCTCGCCCCCCAGGGGGCCGAACTGGACCCCGACGGAGCTGGCGCGGCGGATCCATTTCATCAACTGCCACGGGAGCCCGGAGGATCCCAACTTCTACGGGCAGAGCGGCAACAGCTTTCCCGTCGCGCACACGGCGAAGAAACTCGTCAAGAGAATAATGAACGGAACCGTCATCGCGGCCGAGTGCTGCTACGGGGCCCAGCTCTACGACCCGGCCGAGGCCGACCATGAGCCGGGGATCTGCAGCACCTATCTGGCCGACGGGGCCTACGGGTTTTTCGGCAGCTCGACCATCTCCTACGGCCCGAGCGAGGGCAACGGGCAGGCCGACCTCATCTGCCGGTACTTCATCGACGAGACGCTTGACGGAGGGTCGCTGGGGGAGGCGGCGCTGAAGGCCCGCCACCGCTTCGCCCAGGCCTACACCCACCTCGATCCGACGGACCTGAAGACCATGATCCAGTTCCATCTCCTGGGCGACCCCTCCGTCCATGCCGTGGGCGCCGCCCCCCATGCCCTTTCCAAGGTCAAAGCCTTCCGGCAGGCCTTTCGGGAGCGCCAGAACGTGAAGGGGACCCGCGGTCTGCGCCGGGAGCGGGCCGCCCGCACCGGCACCAATCTCGAGCGAAGCCTCGGAAAGCTCAAGAGCTCCGATGCGCCGGTGCCGTCCGAGGTGGCGAAGATCCTGGAGGCGGCTGCGGCCGAGTCCGGCATCAAGGCCTTCGGTTTCCGTTCATTTGATGTGGCTTACCGCAAGGAGGCCGCGGCCCGGGCGATGAAGCGCTTCGCCCCGGTGCGTGAGGGGCGACAGCTTTACATGGTCGTCGGCGCCAAGGCCGCGGCCACGGATGCCCCGGGCCGCGTGGTGGCGATCGTGGCCACGGTCCAGAACGGGGAGATGATCCACATGCGCCGGCTGCACAGCCGCTGAACGAAGATGATCGGGCGCCGGGCGGGACACAAGCATGCCGGCAGCGGCCGGATTCATGGGTTCCCTCACGCGGGGAGGCGGCAGCCGAGATGAAACTGCGCGGACGGGTCGTCAAAAAGCGGTTGTATGCCGGGAGCAAGAGCGAGCACGAGGGGCTCATCCTGGTCACCCCCGAGGGGGAGTTCAAACTCCAGCGCAAGGGCGGCAACCCCTTCTGGGACGAGACCCTGTCCGAATTGGAGGGCCGGGAGATCGAGGCCGAGGGCACGCTGAAGGAGCCACGGGGTGGACGGTCCTCTCGTAGCCTTTAGATTCCCCCCAGCTTCCCTTTTGTCACTCCGCGGACGGTGCAAACGCTGGGAGCTAAAAAAGCCATCGCATCCGGCCGCCTGGTCGGCGCTATTTGTGCTGCGATCGGGGTTGTGGTCTACCTGCTGCTCAAGTTGCTGGGGTAAAAAGCCGGATCGACCTCCTCATCATTTTTTGATTCGGGGAATCTCCTCTTCCTACCAGGAAGCGAGCGGCTAACCTTCCGGATAGGACATCACGGACACCTGCCTTAGTATTCGATCGAACAACCCCACCCCATGATCGATCAAATCATCCGGGAAGTCGTAGATGGGGCTGTGCAGGGGGGCGTGGGCTCCACCGGCCCCCAGGCCGAACATCGCCCCCTTGGCAACGGCGGTGAAACGCCCGAAATCATCCGACCAGCGGAAGGGCTCGTGGGGTTCGTGCAGGTCGCCGCCGCTCTTCCGTGCTGCAGCCCGGATGAACTCCACCGCCTCCGGGTCGTTGACCAGGGCCGGGAACGGGTCGCAGTGATCGATGGACACCGTGAGCTTCTCCGGTGCGGCGTGCTCCTCGGCGATGGCGCGCAGGGTGGCCATGATCTCGGCTTCGCCGGGGGTTGTGCCGAAGGTCACCTCCCCCAGGCGGGCATGGACCACGGTCACAAGGCTGAAAAAGTCGAACCGGCGGGGAAGGGCGATCAGACCCGGAATGATGGCGGCCATGGCCAGGGCCGGGCAGCGGGCCTGCTCGGGGTGGGCGGCGTGGGAGGTCTCCCCGTTCAGACGGATCGCCATCCCGGTGGAGGCGCAGGCAAAGACGCCCGGGCGTGTGATTACCTGCCCTCTCGGGTATCCGGGCAGGTTGTGCAGGGCGAAGATCCAGTCCGGGGCGATACGTTTGAATTTTGGGTCAGCCACGACCAGAGCTGCCCCTTCGCCCGTCTCCTCAGCCGGCTGGAAGAGAAGCACGACCCGGCCTCTGGCCGGCGGGCGGCGGGCCAGCAGGAGGCCCATCCCGGCCAGGATGGCCGCATGCCCGTCGTGGCCGCATGCATGGGAGCGGCCGGGGGTGCGTGAGCCATGATCGCGGCCACTGGTCTCGGCGACGGGCAC
>JALOOS010000338.1 GCA_025454275.1 Desulfobacterales bacterium
GGAAGGCGCCGCGCGCGCGGTGATCATCGGCACCGATATCCCCGGCATCTCCCCATCGCACCTCGCCCAGGCCTTCGAGGCGCTCAACCGGAACGATCTTGTCTTCGGACCGGCGGCGGACGGCGGCTATTACCTGATCGGCGTCCGGGCGGAGAGCTTCCGACGCGGGGCGCCCTACCTCGAAGCGCATATCCCCTGGGGCGGGGCAGGGGTGCTCCGGCGTTCCCTCGCGGTCGCCCGGGGGGCCGGGCTGACCTGGGAGACCCTCGGCCGGCTGGCGGACGTCGATCGGCCGGAGGACCTTTCGGAGGCGATGAGAGCCCTCTGCGCCGACGCCCACGGGCCCCCTCTTTCCGTGATCATCCCGGCCCTGAACGAGGCCGATCGGATCGGTGCCACCCTTGATGCCCTGCCGCCCGAATCCGGGCTGGAACCCATCGTGGTCGACGGGGGCAGCCGCGATGCAACCGTTGCCGCAGCCGCGGCCCATGGGGTCCGCGTGCTGAAAAGCCGCCCGCCCCGCGCCCTGCAGATGAATGCCGGCGCAGCCCTCGCCTCCGGCGCCCGGCTTCTCTTTCTGCACGCCGACACCCGGCCGCCCCGCGATCTGTGCGCCCAGGTGGCGGCCACGCTTTCCCGTCCCGGAACAGGGGCCGGCGCCTTCCGCCTCGGGATCGACGCCGAACGGCCGGGCCTGCGGCTGATCGCCCGGGCGGCGAACTGGCGCAGCCGGCTGCTGCAGATGCCCTACGGCGATCAAGGGTTGTTCCTGGAGCGGGAGCTCTTCTGGGGTCTCGGCGGATTCGCCCCACTGCCCATCATGGAGGATTACGACCTCGTCCGGCGGCTTAAAAAACGCACCCGTATCCGCCTGGCCCCGGGAGCCGTTCTCACCTCCGCCCGCCGCTGGGAGCAGCATGGGATCCTTGCCACCTGGCTCTGCAACCAGTGGATCCTGGCCGCCTACCATTTCGGGGTTGCACCCTCCCGCCTGGCGCGCTGGTACCGGATGAGACGATAGACCGCTCCTACCGCGAAGCCCCTCGCGCCGCGCGGCAACGTAGCGCTAAAGTTTCGCCCGCGATCCGCCGATACCCCCTGATGCGTTCCCCCGCGACCCGTGGTCCGATCCCGGGTTTGCCGCCGGGCCCCACCCGCCGGCAAGTCGACCGGAGACCCTCGAAAATCATTTGCATCGGCAGGAATCGGGATTAGAATGAACTTTATCATCACACAGCAAACCCAAGGGACCGACCCCATGGCCGTGGATACCACCCACCGCATTGTTTTCGAGCGCCCCGACCTGACGGAGCTCAAGGGCCGCTATGCGGTGGTCGACATGCATTTTCACAGCGAGCTCAGCGACGGCCATGACGCCGTTGAGGCCATTGCCCGCCGGGCGGCAGACCTCGGCATCGGCATCGCCGTGACCGACCACAACAGCATCCACGGGGCGGTGGAGATCGACCGCTTTAAGGAAGTCTTCAGTATCCCCGGCATCGAGCTGACCTCCTACGAGGGCACGCACCTTCTGGTCTATTTTTACGATATCAAGAGCCTGCTGCGTTTCTACAGCCGGCATGTCCAGCCCTTCATGGGGGCGGAGATCATGTCCTCCCTCTCCCTGGAGATGGAGGATCTGATCGGCCGGGCGCGGCAGTTCGAGACCGTCATCATCTTCCCGCACCCCTACTGCGGAACCTATACCGGGGTGCACAACCCCTATTTCGCGAACGGGCGGTTTGAACGGATCCTCGCCCTGGCGGACGGCGTGGAGGTGATCAACTCCGAAAACCTCAACAAGTGGAACCTGAAGAGCGCCCTCCTCGGCTTCAACCTGAACAAGAGCATTACGGGCGGCAGCGACGGGCACCGTCTGGCGCAGATGGGGCGGGTGGTCACGGTCGCCCCCTGCCCCTGGCGGCGCCGCTCCTTCCTGGATGCCGTCCGGCGCCGCAAAACCCGGGTCATCGGCAAGGAGATCGACATCCTGCACAAGATGACCTCGAGCGGCGCCAAGCTGCGCTCGAGTATGCGCCATTATCCGGACCTGGTCGAAAAGAACCTGCGCTACCTCAACACCACCTCACGCGTGATCCGTGAGAACGTCAAGCGCAGCCTGAACGAACGGATGCGCAAGCGCAGCCGGCGGGCATAAGCTCAGCCGCAGGGGTCGCGGCGATCATCGCGCCGGCCGCACCCGGATCCGTCACCGCCACCGCCGAGACCATCCCCTCCTACCATCCGGAGGCCCCTATCCGCCCTTAGGAAGCTGAGCTTGAACCCCCCCATGCCGCATGCTATACTGACCCAACCCGCTTGGGAAAGGGACCCATCGCTTGACCGCCGGCGCTCTCATGGCCTGCCATGATTGTGATCTACTTCAGAAAATCCCCTCCTCCGTACCCGAGCTGCAGGGGCGCTTCTCTTTGTCATGTTCAACGCTTTCCCCTTCCTGACCTTCAAGAAAGGGGGAATTGAACACCAAACCCACGTCGTCACGGGCATCCGTCAGCTCGCCGATCAGGGAATGAAGCCCCTCGCCGCTTTGGTGGCCATCAACCTGCTGATCGTCCCCGGCCTGCACCTCATGGCCGCCTTGTACGTTCTGGTACCGGTAAGCCTGAACCGCCGGGTGCCCGGCATGTTCCGCATCTTCCGCTATCTGCGCCTGCTCCAGCCCTGGCACATGGTGGAGATCTTCATGCTGGGGGTGCTGGTGAGCCTGGTGAAGCTCGCCAAGATGGCGACGGTCGTACCGGGGGTGGCCGTCTACTCGCTGACCGCCTTCATTTTCGTCATGGCGGCGGCCGCGGCCGCGATCGACCCTCACGAGGTGTGGGAGCGCTGGGAGGGCCCACGGTGAACCAGCGGATGCTGACCGCACGCCGGGCCGGCCTGATCGGCTGCCCGGTGTGCCACCTCCTCTCGCCGGCGCCATTTCCCAGCGCCACGGCCGGGCCCGCCAAGTGCCCCCGCTGCGGGGCCGCCCTCCACAGCCGCAAACCCGACAGCATCACCCGCACCTGGGCGCTGGTGATCGCCGCCGCCATCTTCTACATCCCCGCCAACCTCCTGCCGATGACCACGGTCACCTCGCTCGGCATGGTCCAGTCGGATACGATCATGAGCGGGGTCATCTATTTCGTCCAGTCCGGCTCCTGGCCGATCGCTCTTGTCATTTTCATCGCCAGCATCTTCGTGCCCCTCTTGAAGCTTTTCATTCTGGCCTACCTGCTGATATCGGTCCAGCGGAAATCCCGCTTCCGCCCCAAGGACCGCACCCGTCTCTACCTCATCACCGAGGCGGTGGGGCGCTGGTCCATGCTGGACATCTTCGTGGTGACCATCCTGGTGGCACTGGTGAACCTGGGGGCTCTCGCCACCATCGAGGCCGGGCCGGCCGCCCTGCACTTTGCCGCCGTGGTGGTGATCACCATGTTCGCCGCCATGAGCTTCGACCCCCGCCTGATCTGGGACGCAAAGGAGCAAGGCCATGAGTGATCGCCCCTCGGCGCAGGAAGATTTCCCGGACGGAAAAGGGTCCGGTGATCACCATCACCTTCAGGTCCGCCGAGGGGCTCGAGGCCGGCAAGACCAAGATCAAGTTCAAGGATGTGGACATCGGCCTGGTCGAAGAGGTGCGCATCGGCGCGGATGCCTCCCACGTGGTGGTGCGCGCGCAGATGGTGAAGGAGGCCGAGCGCTTCGTCTCCGAGAACACCCGCTTCTGGGTGGTGCGGGCCCGGGTGTCGGCGAGCGCCATCTACGGCCTGGGTACGGTTTTTTCGGGGGCCTTCATCGAGATCGACCCCGGCAAGCCGGGCAAACCGAGCCGCAAGTTCACCGGGCTCGAGGAGCCGCCGATTGTGACCACGGGCCTGCCGGGGCGACACTTCATCCTCGAGTCGGAGCGGCGCGAATCGATCGAGGTCGGCGCCCCGGTCTATTTCCGGCAGCTGCGGGCGGGGGAGGTGGTCGCCTACCACCTGAACGAGGAGGGGACAACAATCCGGGCCAAGATTTTCGTCCATGCCCCCTACCACAACTTCGTGCGGCAGAACACGCGTTTCTGGAACGCGAGCGGCATCAATCTGAAGATGGACGCCACCGGGGTCCAGCTCTACACGGAGTCGCTGGTCTCGATCCTGGTGGGCGGCATCGCCTTCGATGCGGTCGCCGTGAGCGGCGAGGCGGATGCCCCGGCCCCGGAGGAGGCCGTGTTCAAGCTTTACAGAAGCATGCAGGCCGCCCAGGAGAAGAGCTACAGCAAGAAGAACCATTTTGTCCTGCTCTTCGAGCAGTCGGTGCGGGGGCTCTCCCCGGGGGCGCCGGTCGAATTCCGCGGGATCCAGGTCGGGGAGGTGGTCGAGGGGATCCAGGTCGGGGAGGTGGTCGACATCAAGTCCGAATTCGACCTCAAGCAGAACAAGGTCAAGATACCGGTCATCGTCGCCGCCGAACCCGAGCGGATCGCCTTCACCGGCAAGCTTCCGGCGGAGGTGACCAAGGATTCCCTATTGGACTATTTCGTCGAAAAGGGTCTGCGCGCCCAGCTGCGCACCGGGAACATCCTTACCGGGCAGCTTTATGTCGCCCTGGATTTCTTCCCCGACGCCAAGCCCGCCAGGGTGGTGAGGGGCGGCCGGTACGGGCTGCCGGAATTTCCGACCACCCCCACCCAGCTCGAGGAGATCGGCGAGAAGCTGACCCAGCTGGTCGCCAAGATCGACAAGAT
>JALOOS010000078.1 GCA_025454275.1 Desulfobacterales bacterium
GGCGATGGTCGTGGTGGCCCTGCACGTGCGCCACGGCTTCTGGAGCGCCTTTCAGTCCGTCGGCGCCAACCATCCGAAAACCATGCCGGCCCTCATGGCCCTGAGTTGGGCGGCGGGCGGGGTGGTGGCGTTCGGATTCGGGCTGCTGCCCATCTACATATTGGCACGGTATTAGCCCTTTTTCGCTTTTCGCCCATTAGAAAGGAACCCTGATGCGCCTCGATGCCAAGATACCCGCCGGCCCCCTCCCCCAGAAATGGGACCGCCACCGCTTTGAGACCAAACTGGTCAACCCGGCCAACAAGCGCAAATACAGCATCATCGTCGTCGGCACCGGGCTCGCCGGCGCCTCGGCTTCGGCCAGCCTGGCCGAGCTCGGCTACGACGTGAAGACCTTCTGCATCCACGACTCCCCGCGCCGGGCGCACAGCATCGCCGCCCAGGGCGGGATCAACGCCGCCAAGAACTATCCCAACGACGGCGACAGCATCTGGCGCCTGTTCTACGACACCGTGAAGGGGGGCGATTTCCGCGCCCGCGAAGCCAACGTCTACCGTCTGGCGCAGGTGAGCAACGCCATCATCGACCAGTGCGTCGCCCAGGGCATCCCCTTCGCCCGGGAGTACGGCGGGCTTCTGGCCAACCGCTCCTTCGGCGGCGCCCAGCTCTCGCGCACCTTCTATGCCCGCGGCCAGACCGGCCAGCAGCTGCTGCTCGGGGCCTACAGCGCGATGATGCGGCAGGCGGCCGCCGGCAAAGTGCACCTCTATCCACGCCGGGAGATGCTCGACCTGGTGGTTGCCGACGGTCAGGCGCGCGGCATCGTGGCGCGCAACCTCCTCACCGGCGAGATCGAACGCCACGCCGGCCACGCCGTGCTGCTCTGTACCGGCGGCTACGGCAACGTCTACTTTCTCTCCACGAACGCCAAGGCCTGCAACGCCAGCGCCACCTTCCGGGCCTACCGGCGCGGCGCCGCTTTCGCCAACCCCTGCTTCACGCAGATCCACCCCACCTGCATCCCGGTGCACGGCACCTACCAGTCCAAGCTCACGCTCATGAGCGAGAGCCTGCGCAATGACGGACGGGTCTGGGTGCCCAAGACCCCCGGCGACAAACGCCGCCCCACGGAGATCCCCGAAGCCGAGCGGGACTATTTCCTCGAGCGCAAGTACCCGAGCTTCGGAAACCTGGTCCCCCGCGATGTGGCCTCGCGCAACTCCAAGGAGCAGTGCGACCAGGGCAAAGGGGTGGGCGAGACAGGGCTTGCGGTCTACCTCGATTTCGCCGATGCCATCCGGCGGGACGGCCGGGCCACCATCGCCAAAAAATACGGCAACCTGTTTCAGATGTACGACAAGATCACGGGCGAGGACCCCTACACGACGCCGATGATGATCTACCCGGCCGTGCACTACACCATGGGGGGGCTGTGGGTGGACTACAACCTCATGAGTACGATCGATGGCCTTTTTGTCCTCGGAGAGGCGAACTTCTCCGACCATGGGGCCAACCGCCTCGGGGCGAGCGCCCTGATGCAGGGGCTGGCGGACGGCTACTTCGTCATCCCGGCCACCATCGGCGGCTACCTTGCCGGCACCCGCTTTGCCGATGTGGAAACCGGTCATGCCGCCTTTGCGGACGCGGAGCGCCAGGTGTCGGAGCGCATCACCCGGCTGCTATCCGTTTCGGGCAGCCGCACGGTCGATGATTTCCACCGCCGGCTGGGTCTCATCATGTGGGACCATTGCGGAATGTCCCGCACCAACGCGGGCCTGGCCGAGGCGCGCACCCTGATCCGGGAGCTGCGCACGGAGTTCTGGAAAGAGGTGCGCGTCCCCGGCTCCGCGAGCGACTTCAACCAGAGCCTGGAAAAGGCCGGGCGGGTGGCGGACTTCATGGAATTCGCCGAGCTCATGGTGATCGACGCCCTGGCGCGCCAGGAATCCTGCGGCGGCCATTTCAACGAGGCCTTCCAAACCGAGGAAAACGAGGCCCGGCGCGACGATCAGAACTTCTGCCACGTGGCCGCCTGGGAGTTTACCGGGGAGGAGAGCGATCCCCGCCTGCACAAAGAGCCCCTGAGTTTCGAAAACGTCCAGCTAACCCAGAGGAGTTACAAGTGAACAAGACCATCAACCTGACGCTCAAGGTCTGGCGGCAGAAAAGCCGCGACGAAAAAGGCCGTTTTGAAACTTATCCGGCGCAAGGGATTTCGACCGATATGTCGTTTCTCGAGATGCTGGACGTCGTCAACGAAAAGCTCACCGTGGAGGGCAAGGAGCCGATCGCCTTCGAACACGACTGCCGGGAGGGGATCTGCGGGTCCTGCGGCAGCATGGTGAACGGCCGCGCCCATGGACCCCTGAAAGGCACCTCGCTCTGCCAGCTGCACATGCGCCATTTTAAAAACGGCGACACCCTGGTCATCGAACCCTGGCGGGCACGCGCCTTCCCGGTCATCAAGGACCTGGTCGTGGACCGCAGCGCCCTCGATCGCATCATCCAGGCCGGCGGCTTCATCTCGGTCAACACCGGCAGCGCGCCGGAGGCCAATTCGCTGCCGGTGCCCCCGCTGTCGGCCGAAAAGGCGATGGATGCCGCAGCCTGCATCGGCTGCGGCGCCTGTGTGGCCGCCTGCCCGAATGCGTCGGCGATGCTCTTCGTCAGCGCCAAGGTGTCCCAGTTCGCCCTGCTGCCCCAGGGGCGGCCGGAGGCCGACCGCCGCGCGCTCGGCATGGTGCGGGCCATGGACGCCTGCGGCTTCGGCAACTGCTCCAACCATCGCGAATGCGAAAACGCCTGCCCCAAGGAGGTCTCGATCGTAAACATCGCGCGCCTGAACCGGGAATACCTTCACGCCGGGTTCGTTTCACACGAAAGGTGACGAAGGGGCAAGGCAGCAGATCCTGGTGTTTCGTTTTTGGTGGTTTCCGCTTCGCTGTTTTTCTTCACTCGTTACTCGTTACTCGTTACTTTTTTTTTCTTTACTCCGACTCGGCACTCCGACTCCGACTTCATCTTTTCAAGTGTTTGGTGTTTGGGAGGATGCCGGCGTCCGGGGCGTCGGGTTCGGGAGCGGATGACTGTCTGAGGGGCTTACGGGCTCTTGGATCGGACCTTGCCCCGTGCGGGTAAAGAGGTCGAAACGGCGGAGTCGAATGCGTGCACAATGGAGGGCTTGAGCCGGGTCCGATCGTAGAGCCCGTTGCCCCGAGTTTCAGACGCGGACGAAGCCGATGCCCCGGGCGCCGGCATCCGGCGAGCGCCGCAGAATCTCGTTTTGAAACCGTGGCGTCGGGTTCGGGAGCGGATGACTGTCTGCGGGTACGCTATCACCGGTCGGCGAGAAGGGTTTCGACGCTGCGCAAGAGCTCGGGGATGTTGAAGGGTTTGACGAGAACGTTCGTAAAGCCGAGCGCGGCCAGCTCGTCAAGCTTGGGGTGGCCGGGGAAGCCGGTGGTGATGATGACCTTCGTCCCGGCCAGCTCCGGTTCGGCCCGGATGCTGCGGCAGACCTCCAACCCATCCATCTCCGGCATGAAAATGTCCAGGATCAGCAGGTCGGGACGGTAGGTGCCGAGTCGGATCGACGCCTCGATGCCGTTGGTCGCCTCCTCGATCAGGTAGCAGCGCGGAATCGAGAGAGCTTCGACCAGGACCTGCCGCACCAGGCTGTCGTCGTCCACGAGCAGGATTTTGGCGGCCTGCCGTTTTAGCTTCGTCGGCAGCAGCACGGTAAAGACCGTACCCTCCCCCGCCCTTGTTTGAAAAGTGACCTCGCCGCCGTGGGCCTTCACGATCCCGTAAGTGACCGACAACCCCAGCCCCGTCCCTCCCTGCGCCTGCTTGTCGGTGACGAAGGGGAGAAAAATCCTATCGGCGATCACGGGTGAAACCCCTCGCCCGTTGTCTGTGATCCGAAGGCGCACCCGACCGTCTTTACGATCGACCCGGGTCTGAATTCGGATATCACCGCGGGCATGGTCGATCGCCTGGGCTCCGTTGATGACCAGGTTCAGGATCACCTGCTCGATACTCTGCAGGCTGCCCTCGACCTCGGGCAGATCGGACGCAAGGTCGGTTTGCACCGTGATGCCGGCTCGGCGCAGGGTGGTCTGGGCCAGCCTCAGGGCGTTTTTGACGGCCGTGTTGAGATCGAAAAGCTGCCGCTCGGAAAGATTGGACTGGCGCGAAAAGTTCTTAAGGTCGGAGACGATCTTCGTCACCCGGTTGGCGGCCATCTCCGTGTCGGCCAGCAGCTGAGGGAGATTCTCCTGCAGAAAATCGATGGTGAAACCGCCGAACTTGCATTGGGGATCACGGGCCTGCAGGGGAATCACGACGGCCAACAGGTCCGCCCAGATTTTCCGCAGCAGGGGCAGGTTGTACATGATGAGATTGATGGGGTTGTTGATCTCATGCGCAACGCCGGCGACCAGGGTACCCAGGGTTTCCATTTTCTGGGCCTGCTGCAGCTGATCTTCGACGGCGTTGAGAGCGGTCTCGGTCTTGCGCACGGCCGATTCCAGCCGCCGGTTTTCCGCGCGCAGCCGGGCGAGCTGCGCCTCCAACTCCTCCCGACTGCTCTCTTGCGGGGCCATCGGCCGCACTCCTTCCCGATCCCTCAGCGCAGGTCGCCGCGATCTTCCGAAGCCAGCTGCGCCTCCACGCACCGGCAGACGTCGCTCAAAGACGCATCGGTTCGCATGCCGGGGCAGGAGCGGGCCATGATGCGCCAGTTTTCCGGGTCGATGAGGAGGCTCTTGATGAAAGGCCAGCGCCGGCACATGCGGGGCTTCACCGGGTGAATCGTGCACAGCGCGTCCCAGAAGATGCAATACCCCTCGGGCCCCTGGGCCAGCAGCTTTCGGCCACCGGAATCCCGGCAATAGATCCGTTCGACATCGGCAGGGCTGGTTCCGATGAAGGCGCCGATCGCCGCGATCTCCTCGGCGTCGACGTAAGTCCCACCGAAGCCTTTGCAGCACTCCCCGCACCGGCGGCACTGGAAGAGGCGTTCGGGGGACGGGTCATTCGAAGACACGACGCGCCTCCATGGCTTTCCGGAGGGTGACCGGGTCGACGAACTTCAGGTCCCCCCCCATGGGAACCCCGGCGGCGATGCGGGTCACCCGCACGGGAAAGGCGGCCAGGCGCTCGGCGATATAGGCGGCGGTCGACTCCCCTTCGACACTGGTTCCCGTGGCGATGACGACCTCCTGGACCCCGCCCGATGCCACGCGGCTCAGCAGTTCGCGCACCCGGATGTCGTCGGGACCCACTCCGTGCAGCGGCGATATCACCCCGGAGAGCACGTGGTAGTTGCCGTTGAACGCACCCGATTTCTCCACGGCCACCAAGTCGCCCGGCTGCTCCACCACGCACACCCGCGAGGCGTCGCGGGCCGGATTGCTGCAGAGAGGGCAGAGTTCCTGGTCGCTGAGCGAGAAGCAGCGCGAGCAGAGCCTGACCTTCCGCTTCACCTCCAGGATGCTGCGCGCCAGTTCCTCGACCGACGCTTCGGGAGCATGCAGCAGATGCAGCGCCAGCCGCTCCGCGGTTTTTTCGCCGACGCCCGGCAGGCGTGACAGGTGATGGATGAGGCTACGGATCGAGGCCGGATAGTGGTTCATGGTGCCCGCTTCCCGTTGCGTGTCCGGTCAGCTCAACCCGGGAATTTTGAGCCCGCCGGTCAATTTGCCCATTTCGGAGGAGACCATCTCCTGTGATTTGGCCAGAGCCTCGTTCACCGCCGCCAGGATCAGGTCCTGGAGCATCTCCGTATCCTCCGGATTGACCACTTCCTTTTCGATCCGAACGGAGGTGATCTGCTGGCGCCCATTGGCCGCCACGCGGATCATGCCGCCCCCGGCCGTGGCCTCCACCGTCCGTCCGGCCAATTCTTCCTGCATCTTGAGCATGCGCGCCTGAAGCTGCTGCGCCTGCTTCATCATGTTGCCCATGTGCTTCATTTATCCGCCTCCTCCGTCGTCTGCACATCCACCAGTCGGCCGTTGAAAATGTCGATGGCCTCGGCCACCAGCGGATGGTTGAGCGTTTGAGTGACACGCGCCCGGCTGTGTTCACGCGCAGCGCGCGCGGCCGGCGCCGCCGCTTCGTTCGCGGCAATCGCGATCTGCGCCTCAGCCCCCAGCACCTCGGCACAGACCTCCCGCAGCAGGGTCAGGTTTTTCTCGCGCCGGAGCATGGAGGCGGCATAGGAATTCTCCGGGGGTTGAATTTCCCATCGACCGTCGGCGAGCCGGCGCAGTTCGCATTTCTTCAGGGTTGCGGCGAGGCTCGGCTGCCGTTGGGCGGCCGCCGCGCTGATGCGCTGCCAGAGCGAATCCCCCGGGGCTTCGGTGGATGCCGCCTCTGCGGGGGCCGGGGCCGTGGAGGCACCTGCGCGCGGCGCCTCGGAAGCGGATCCCTCCCCGGCTCCGGGTGGGGATCCCCCCGGCGGGGCCGCTCGGGTGCCTCCTCCGTCGTCAGGCGGTCGGACCTCCTCGCCGCCGACCTCCCGGCGCAGCTCGTCGAGCTTATGGATCAAGGCATCGATGGACAGGGCGGCGGGACGCTGCCGGACTTTGAAAAACACCATTTCCAGGGCCAGCTTCGGATTCGCGGAAAGGCGCATCGCCGGCTCCTCGCGGTAGAGGATCTCGGCCGTGTGCTGGAGCTCGAGCGCTGATGCTTGGCGGGCCAGTTCCTGGAAGGCGTCGAGCTCCCCGGGGGGCAGATCGACCAGACGCGCAGCGTCGCCGCCCGCATGCATGACGAGAAGATCGCGGAAGCCGTCGACCAGGTCGGCGTGGACCCGCTTGAGGTCGTGACCCCGGTCGAACACCTCCTCGAGTGCGAGCAGGTAGCGCTTGAGATCGCCCGCCATCAGGGCCTCCATGAGCGCATGCACCTGGCCGCGGCCGACGACCCCCAATGTCTCCAGCACCTGAGCGTGCGATATCGATTTCTCCCCGCAGGCCATGACCTGGTCGAGCAGGCTCAAGCTGTCCCGGATGCTCCCGCCCGCTTCGTGGGCGATCACACCCAGGCTTTCGGAGTCGACCGTAACCGCCTCCCGGGCACAGATCTCGGCCAGGTAGGCGCAGACGGCGCTCCGGCGGATGCGCCGGAAATCGTAGCGCTGGCAGCGCGACAGGATGGTAATCGGAATGCGATGGGCCTCGGTGGTGGCAAAGACGAACAGCACGTGCTCCGGCGGCTCCTCCAGCGTCTTCAACAGCGCGTTGAAGGCCGGGGTGCTGAGCATGTGAACTTCATCGATGATGTAGATCTTGTATCGGCTGTGGGCCGGCATGTACTTGACGTTTTCACGCAGCTCCCGGACCTGGTCCACGCTGTTGTTGGAGGCCCCGTCGATCTCGAAGACATCGACGCTGTGCCCGCCGGTGATGTCCGTGCAGGAGGCGCACTG
>JALOOS010000079.1 GCA_025454275.1 Desulfobacterales bacterium
ACATCGTGAGCCGGCTGGGGCCCATGGCCGGCACCAAGATAGCGGTCGACCCGACCGCGCCGAAGGTGGACCGTTTCGTCACCCTCGGGGGAGAGCCCTTCCTGATCCGCTACAACAGCCGCCTGCCCGTGGTGGTGTACGCCCCCGAAGGGGTCGAGGTGCGCTATCGGATCTGGGCGGCGGAACCGGAGATGAAAAGGATCGAGAAACGATGACCGGGCGTTGCCGCCGTCGAACTCATCCCCAGCCTTTCTGCAGCGGAAGCCTGGGTCAGGCGATCCGGTAGCGGGCCACCCGGGCGGCATCGATTGCGACACCGATCCCGGGGGAGTCGGGCACGGCGAGCGCTCCGTTGACGGCCACGAGGGGGGAGCTCACGACATCATCGACATAAAGCCCGATGCCGCCGATCTCGACCGCCGACTCCAGGGCCGGGGTCGCGGCATAAACATGCAGCCCGGCCGCGGTGCCCGGCGAGGTCTCCAGGCACCCGCCCAGGAAACAGGAGACGCCCGCCTCGCGGCAGCGGGCCGCAATCCGCCGGCAGGGGAAAATGCCCCCGCATTTGGGCAGCTTGATATTGATCACAGCGGCGGCGCCCATGGCGATCACCCGCTCGGCGTCATGGATCGAGGCGACGCTCTCATCCGCCGCCAAAGGGGTTTTCACCCGCCGCCCGAGCCAGGCCATTCCCTCCAGATCCCACCGCGGCAAGGGCTGCTCGATCCACTCGAGCCTGCAGGCCTCCATGCGGGAGATCACCGCGAGAGCGGTGTCGCGGTCGTAGCCGCAGTTGCCGTCGACCCGCAGCCCGACCTCGCCTCCGACGGCCGCGCGCACGGATTCGACCCGCCGGATGTCGGCGTCGGCATCGCGGCCGATCTTTATTTTGATTGTCCGGAACCCCTGGGCCGCCTGTCCGGCGGCGGAACGGGCGGCGGCCTCCGGCGGCAGGATGTCCACCACGCCGATCAGCGGCACCCGATCCGCCCGCCGGCCGCCGAGCAGCGCGTGGAGCGGCAGGCCCTCCGCCCGCGCGGCCAGATCATGGGCGGCCAGGTCGATTCCGGCTTTAGCCATCCGGTTGAACGGGGCGATCCGCTCCATCCGCGCATGAAGGGCCTCGGGGTCCCGGGGGTCCAAACCAATCACCCCCGGGATCAGGTAGTCGGCCAGCATGCGCTGGAGCGCCCCCTGGTCGTAGCCGTACACCTCCAGAAAGGTGGTGGTCTCCCCCCAGCCGACCCGGCCCGCGTCGTCGGTCAGGCGGACGAGCACGTGGTTGGAATGCGTCAGGCGGCCGGAGGCGATCTCAAATGGCTTCGTCAGAGGGATGCGGATGGGGATGGCCTCGCCGGCGGTGATCTTCACGGGGCGTCTCCTGGCGGCGTGTCGGCGCCGCAACCGGCGGCGGGATTCATCCCGCCTGGGTCATCTGGCGGCGGTAGGCCCCTTCCAGCCGGGAAAGTCGCCGGCCCATGCGCTCCAGGTGCCGCTGCATGGCCGCGGCGGCCTGTTCAGGCCGCCGGGCGATGACGGCAGCGATGATCTCCTCATGCTCCTCCGGCCGGTGGATCACCTTCTGGGGCGGCTTAACCGCCAGGATCAGCTCGCCGGTGAGGCGAAAAAGAGCGCCGGCGATGGTTTGCAGCAGGCGGTTGCCGCTCGCTTCGGCCAGGATGTGGTGAACCCGGATCCGGGAGGAGACGAAATCCGCATGGGCGGGCTGCTCGTGCCGCTCGGCCGCCAGGGCCTCCGCCAGGCGGCGGACCAGATCGGGACGGGTCTTTTCCGCGGCGGTGCGCACCATCGCACCCTCGATCAGGATCCGGGTCCGGATCAGTTCGGCCACCGAGAGTTTGCCGTACCGGAACAAGTCGAGGAACGCGGCGTTGAGATGCTCGGCGGAGAGCCCGGTGACGTAGGCGCCGCCGCTCGGGCCCTTGAGGATTTTCACGTGGCCGGTGATTTCAAGCTCCCGCACGGCCTCCCGCACCACGACCCGGCTGACGTGGAACTGTTCGGTCAGCTGGCGTTCGGTGGGCAGCCGTTCGCCCGGCGCAAACCGGCCGGCGAGGATGGCGGCCTTCAATTGGCTGACGATCGCGACGGCGATGCGGTGCTGTTTGACGGGCCTGAAGCTCATGCGGGGATTCCCCTTCGGCCGGCGGCTGGGGCCGCGGCGCTTGACAGGGTTGCAGGATTTTGTATAACGTTAGTCCAAATCGGAGTCAAGACCGCCCCATCCGGATGGATAGGGGCACACCACCCAGGAGGTGCCGTCATGCGTAGCCTGTGCACATGGATCCTCGTTGCGGCGATGGTGGGGCTTCTCGGAACCGCCGGCCCGGAGGCCCAGGAGATCAAAGGGCCGATCAAGATCGTCGTTCCCTACCCGGCCGGCGGCGGGTCGGATGTGGTGGCGCGGCTGATCGCCGACAAGCTCAAGGACGCCCTGGGCCAGGCGGTGATCGTCGAAAACAAGCCGGGCGCCGGCGGTCGCATCGGCACCGAGTACGTCAAGGGCCAGCCGGCCGACGGCTCCGTCATGCTGGTGGTCAACCCGGCCCTGTTCGTGGTCGCGCCCGTGGTCTTCTCCAAGCTCGCCTACGATCCGGAGACCGACTTCGCGCCGGTCTCCGTCATCCAGCAGTATCAATTCTGCGTGTCGGTGCCGGCGGCATCCACGATCGGGGACGTGAAGGCGCTCATCGACTGGATCAAGAAAAACCCGAACCAGGCCAACTTCGGCTCCCCGGCCGCCGGCAGCCTGCCGCACTTTTTCGGGTTGATGATCGCCAAGACCGCGGGGGTCGAGATGGTCCATTCCTCGTACAACGGATCGGGCCCCCTCGTGACCGCCCTCATCGGCGGCCAGATCCCGATCGGCGTGGACGCCTATGACGCCCAATCGGCCTACCACCCGGACAAGATCCGCATCCTCGCCACAGCCGGGACCGCCCGCAAGAGCTCCGACATCCCGACCTTCATAGAGCAGGGCTTTCCGGAGATCGAAGGCGTGGGCTGGAACGCCATCGTGGTGCCCGCCAAGACCCCGAAGCCGGTCATCGCCAAGCTGAGCGCGGCCATCGCCCAGGCGGTCCGGACCCCCGATGTGGCGGAGAAGATCCGGGGTCTCGGCAGCGATCCGGTGGGCACGACCCCCGAAGAGGCCGCCGCTGTTTTCAAGAAGGACCGCGAGCGCTGGGTGCCGATCATCAAGGCCTCCGGATTCAAGGCGGAGTAGCGTCGCCGCTTGGCGCGACCCTGGTGACACATCCCGGATCCCGGCGGCGAGCGGGGATCCGGGACGGACGAAACGGCCGATGCGCATCCGCAACCCCACGGATTTCCTGACCGGGCTGCTCTTCCTTTTTTTCGGCGCCGCGGCGATGCTGCTCTCACGCGGACTGACTCTCGGCACGGCCGCGAAAATGGGCCCGGGCTACTTTCCGTTCGCCCTCGGCGCACTGCTCTGCGCGCTGGGGGGCTTCCTGCTGGCGAGGGGGGTGCTCTCCGCCGCCGCGGGCGGCTGGCCGTCCCTGCAGATCAAGCCGCTTTTCGTCATATTATCCTCCGTGGTCCTTTTCAGCCAGATCCTGAATCCCCTGGGGCTGCTCCTCTCGACCGCCCTCCTGGTCCTTCTCGCGAGCGCCGCCAGCCACGAGTTCCGCTGGAAGGAGGCGCTGATCAACGCCGCGGTGCTCGTCGGCATCGTCCTCACGGTATTCGTCTACTTTCTCGAATTCCAGATACCGGTCTGGCCCGCGCCGGGTGGCCGCGGGATGTGAGCGGGAGCAGGAGTTAGACCGATGGAGCTGCTTTCCAACCTCGCCCTCGGATTCCAGACGGCCGTCTCCCCCATGAATCTGCTCTACTGCCTGGTCGGCGCCCTGATCGGCACCCTGATCGGCGTGCTGCCCGGCATCGGACCGGTCCAGACCATCGCCATCCTGCTGCCGACCACTTTCGCCCTGCCACCGGTTTCGGCCTTGATCATGCTGGCCGGCATCTACTACGGCGCCCAGTACGGCGGATCCACCACCTCCATCCTCGTGAACGTGCCGGGCGAGGCCTCCTCGGTCGTCACCTGCCTCGACGGCCACCAGATGGCCCGCCAGGGCCGCGGGGGGGCCGCCCTGACGATCGCCGCCCTCGGCTCCTTCGTCGCCGGATGCTTCGCCACGGTGGTCCTGGCCCTTCTGGCGGTGCCGCTCGCCGAGCTGGCGTTTCGGTTCGGACCGGCCGAGTACTTCTCGCTCATGGTCTTCGGCCTGGTCGGCTCGGTGGTGCTGGCCTCGGGCTCGCTGATCAAGGCGGTGGGGATGATCGTGGTGGGGCTGCTGCTCGGGATGGTCGGCACCGACGTCACCAGCGGCGCCCACCGCTTCACCTTCGGCATTCCCGAACTGGCGGACGGGGTCGGCTTCGTCTCCCTGGCGATGGGGCTGTTCGGGATCTGCGACATCATCACCAGCCTGGAAAAACGTGAAAAGCGCGACATCCTGAAGAGCCGGCTCACCGGGTTCTGGCTGAGCCGGAGGGAACTCAGGGAAGCCGCCCCGGCCGTGGTGCGTGGGACCCTGCTCGGTTCGCTGCTGGGGATCCTGCCGGGCGGAGGAGCCATCATCTCCTCCTTTACGGCCTACATGATCGAAAAGAAGAGCTCCCGCCGGCCGGAGAGTTTCGGCAAGGGGAACATCTGCGGCGTGGCAGGGCCGGAGTCGGCCAACAACGCCGCCGCCCAGACCTCCTTCGTGCCCCTGCTCACCCTCGGCATCCCGCCCAACGTGGTGCTCGCCATGATGGCCGGGGCGATGATGATCCACGGGATCCAGCCGGGCCCGCGGGTCATCACCAGCAATCCGGCCCTCTTCTGGGGCGTGATCGTCTCGATGTGGGTCGGCAACCTGATGCTCATCCTACTCAACCTGCCCCTGATCGGCATCTGGGTGCGGCTGTTGACCGTCCCCTACCGGCTGCTCTATCCGGCGATCCTGGTCTTCTGCTGCATCGGGCTCTACAGTGTGAACAACAACACCTTCGACATCGGGCTGACCGCCCTGTGCGGGCTGCTTGGCTACGGGCTGCACAAGCTGGAATGCGAACCGGCGCCACTGATCCTCGGATTCGTCCTGGGCCCCATGATGGAGGAGAACCTGCGGCGCGCCATGCTCCTCGCGCGGGGCGACCCATCGGTCTTCTTCACCCGGCCGCTCTCGCTCGCGTTCCTCGTCCTGGCCTTGCTCTTGCTGATCGCGGTGGCCCTGCCGGGCATCCGGCGCGGCCGCGACAAGGCGTTCACGGAATAAACGACCAAGGAGGCGCAAGCGATGACCTATCCGAGCATCCATCCCACCGGTGTCACGATCTACGACCCGGCCCGGTGCTGGAACGGCTACACCGTGTTCCAGGCCAAGGAGGTCGGGGCGCTGCTGATCGACATGAACGGGGGCGAGGTCCAGCTCTGGAAGGAGCTGCACGGGATGCCCAACCGCATCCTGCCGGGGGGCTATCTCATCGGCAGCACCGGCGAGCGCAGCACGGCCTTCGGCAGCCAAGACGGCATCGACCTGATCCAGGTGGACTGGGACGGCCGGATCGTATGGCGCTTCAACCAGTACGAGTTCATCGAGGACCCCGGCGAGGAACCCCAGTGGATGGCCCGCCAGCACCACGACTACCAGCGGGAGGGCAGCCCCGCCGGCTACTACGCTCCGGGGCTCGAACCGCTCGTCGACCGCGGACGCACCATGATCCTCTCGCATAAGAACGTCCGCAACCCCGCCATCAGTGACAAGCCGCTGCTGGACGACACCCTCATCGAGGTCACCTGGGAGGGCGAGGTCGTCTGGGAATGGGTCTGCAGCGATCATTTCGAGGAGCTGGGCTTCCGGGAGGATGCGCGCAACCTGCTCTTCCGCAACCCCAACTGGCTCAAATCCGGAGGGGGCGTCGGCGACTGGATGCACATCAACTCCATGTCGCTCCTCGGCCCCAACCGCTGGTTCGACGCCGGCGACAGCCGGTTTCATCCCGACAACCTCATCTGGTGCGCCCGGGAGTCGAACATCACGGCCATCGTGGACAAGCAGAGCGGTGGGATCGTCTGGCGGCTCGGGCCGAACTACGACGAGACCCCTGCGCTGCGGCGCCTGGGCTGGGTCATCGGCCAGCACCACGCGCACATGATCCCGCGCGGACTCCCCGGGGAGGGGCACATCCTGATTTTCGACAACGGCGGATGGGCGGGCTACGGCAGCCCCAACCCCGGCGCACCCACCGGCTTCCGCAATGCGCTGCGGGACCACTCGCGGGTGATAGAGATCGACCCCCTCACCCTCGAGGTCGTCTGGAAGTACACCCCGGTCGAGGCCGGCCTGCCCTTTCCCGTGGACGCCAACCGCTTCTACAGCCCCTTCATCAGCTCGGCCCAGCGTCTGCCGAACGGCAACACCCTGATCACCGAGGGCTCGGGCGGGCGCATCATCGAGGTCACCGCCGGGCACGAGATCGTCTGGGAATACATCAGCCCTTACTGGGGCAAGATGATGAAGATCAACATGATCTACCGCGCCTACCGGCTGCCCTACCACTGGGTGCCGCAGGTGGAGCCGCCGCCGGAGCAGGCGATCGCGCCCATCGACGTCACCCGTTTCCGGGTTCCCGGCGCCTCCCCGGGCGGCGCCCGCCGGGTGGTCCAGGTCCCCGGGGTTCTGCCCTACCGCCCGGACGCCGCCCTGTGCGTGCGCACCGACGTGGGCAGCGAAACGAGCTGAGCGCCGGGAGGCGATCGCATGGGGATCTTTCTCTTCACCGCGGCCGGCTGCGTACGCTGCACCATCGCGAAGAAATTCCTGCACGAGCGCTCGCTCGCCTGCGAGGAGGTGGACGCCGTGGGCGAGGGCAAAGCACGCTTCGCCGAGTTCTACCGGGCCCACCGCCCGCGGATCGTGAGGGGGCGGGAGGGGATCGAATTCCCCGTACTGGTGGACGGGGACCGGATCCGCCAGGGGGTGGCCGCCGTTGTCGCCCATCTCCACACCGGCTGCGCCCTCGAGGATTTTTTCAGATACGCGGAGTCCCCCAAGGGCTGGGTCGGCGGGATCGAGGTGTCGGCCGGGAATCCCGACGTGGCGGAGGAGCTGGCGGCAGTGCTCGGGTTTTTGAAGCGAAGCGGCCTCAAGATCGAGCTTGCCACCGACGGGCGGAATGCCTCGCTCCTGCAGCGGCTGCTCGAAAGGGGCCTCGGCGACCGCGCGGTGATGGATCTCAAGGGAGGCCCGGGGGTGTATCGCGCCCTTTACGGAGACGGAGTCGACCTGGGGGGGATCGAATCCTCGATGGCCCTGGTGACGCGGTTTCCCGAACACCGGTTTGAAACCCGGGTGGATCCTCCGCCGCCGGAGGCATCCGCCCC
>JALOOS010000080.1 GCA_025454275.1 Desulfobacterales bacterium
GCCGTCGCCGACGAACAGGCAGGGTTCGGCCAGACCCGCCAGCGCCTCCTCGACCGACCCCACCGCGTCGGCCGCCCGGGGCCCGAAGCCGGCGCTGCCCGTGCCGAAGCGATTGTAATATACCTCTCCCCTGCGGGCATCGAGCAGAGGGCATACCAGCCCCGGCCATCCGCTGAACGGGTGGGCCAAAGCCTCCAGGCTGGATACGCCGACCGCAGGCCGCCCGTGGGCGAAGGCGAGCCCCTTGACGACCCCGAGGCCGATCCTCAATCCGGTGAAAGAGCCCGGCCCGATCGTCACCCCGAAGCCGTCGACTTCAGCCGCTGCCATGCGTGCCGCACCCAGGGCGCTTTGAATGAGCCCGAGCAGGTGGGCCGAATGAGTGCCCCCCCGCCCCAAAGAGAGCTCACAGACCAGGTCCTCGTCATCTATGATGGCAACACTGCAAGTCGGGGTGGCCGTATCGACCGCCAGGATCTTCATGCGCTCGGCACCCGTTTGCGGTCGACCATGGCGTGGGCCAGCACATCTTCCATGGTTTTGACGGGAATGAATTTAACTTTACGCTTTAGGTTAGAGGGTATATCTACAAGATCTTTAATGTTTTTTTCAGGTATGACAATCGTTCGAATACCGGCTCGCACCGCCCCCAGGGCCTTTTCCTTCAACCCCCCGATGGGCAGCACTCGGCCGCGCAGCGTGACTTCGCCCGTCATGGCGACATCGTTGCGCACGGGATGCCCGGAAAGGGCGGAAACCAGGGCCGTCGCCATGGCGATTCCGGCCGAGGGACCGTCCTTGGGGATCGCTCCGGCCGGAACGTGGATATGCACATCGGTGGTGTCGAAACTGTGCCGTTTCGAATGCCCACGCCGCTGATGGGCGCGGGCGTAGGTGACGGCGGCGCGGGCCGATTCCTGCATCACTTCACCCAGCTGGCCGGTCACGATCAACTCCCCTTTGCCCTTGATGAGGGAGGCCTCCACGTAGAGCACCTCGCCGCCGACCTGGGTCCAGGCGAGCCCGGTCGCAAGCCCGACCTGGCTCTCCTCCTGGTCCATCTCCGGGATGAATTTCGCGGGCCCAAGGAACCTGGAAAGACCCTGCCGGCTCAAGTGGACGGGGGTGCGCTTGCCTTCCGCGAAGCGCCGCGCGACTTTGCGGCAGATGGCGCCGATCTCCCGCTCGAGGTTGCGCACGCCGGCCTCGGAGGTGTACTCGGCGATGATCCGGCGCAGCGCCCCATCGCTGATGTTCAGGTGCTTCGGCTTGAGGCCGTTTTCCCGCACTTGCCGTGGGATGAGATGCATCCGGGCGATGGCCGTCTTCTCCTCCTCGGTGTAGCCGGGCAGATGGATCAGCTCCATGCGGTCGAGAAGGGCCGAGGGGATGGTGTCGGTGATGTTGGCCGTCAGGATGAACATGATCTTCGACAAATCGAAGGGCAGGTTCAGGTAGTGGTCGCTGAAGGCGGCGTTCTGCTCGGGGTCGAGGGCTTCGAGCAGGGCCGCGGAGGGGTCCCCGCGGAAATCCGCGCCGAGCTTGTCGATTTCGTCCATCATGAAGACCGGGTTGTTGGCGCCGCTCTGCTTCAATCCCTGCAGGATCCGCCCGGGCATGGCCCCGATGTAGGTCCGGCGGTGGCCCCGGATCTCGGCCTCGTCGCGGATCCCACCGAGCGAGATACGCACGAATCTGCGGTTGACCGCGCACGCAATCGCCTTGCCCAGAGAGGTCTTGCCCACCCCCGGGGGGCCGACGAAGCAGAGGATGGGCCCTTTCATGCGGGGGTTCAGCTTGCGCACGCTCAAATACTCCAGGATGCGGTCTTTTACGGTCGCCAGGCCGTAGTGCTTGCGGTCCAGGAGCTCCCGGCCGCGGCGGATGTCGATCTTGTCCCGGGTGGACCGGCTCCAGGGCAGATCCACCAACCAATCGAGGTAGGAGCGGATCACCGTCGATTCGGCCGACTCGGGGTGCATCTGCTCCAGGCGCTTCAACTGGTTGAGCGCCTCGGTGTTCGCCTGGGCGGGCATGCGCGCTTTCTTGATCCGCCTGCGGTACTCTTCGATTTCGATGGCGCGCTCGTCGTGCTCCCCCAGCTCCTTGTAGATGGCGCGCACCTGCTCGCGCAGGTAGTAATCCCGCTGGCTCTTCGAGATCTCATCCTTCACGTCGGACTGGATCTTGGCCTGCATGGCCGAGAGCTCGAGCTCGCGGGAGAGGACATCGTTCACGCGCTTCAGGCGCAGCAGCGGGTCGTTGATCTCCAGAAGGGCCTGGGACTCCTCGATCTTCAAGCGCAGGTTGGAGGCGACCAGGTCGGCCAGCTTTCCAGGCTCCTCGATGTTCTGAAGGATCGAGGTGACATCGGTGCTCAGCTCTCCGCGCAGCGCCAGGATTTTCTCGGCCTGGTCGCGCACGTTGCGCATGAGGGCCTCGGCCTCGATCGTCACCTTTTCCAGCGCGGTTTCGGGCAAGAGCTCGATCTGCACCCGGAAGGGGGCCCGCCGTCGCAGGAAACGGGCGATTCGCCCCTTGGCGACCCCCTGGACCAGCACCTTGACCCGGCCGTCGGGCAGCTTGAGGATCCGCAGCACCCGGCCCACCGTGCCCGTGTGATAGATCTCGTCCGGGGAGGGGTTCTCGACGATCGCGTCCTTCTGCGTCGCCAGAAAGACGAAACCGGGGCCGGCCGCCGCCTCCTCCACCGCGCGCACCGATTTCTCGCGCCCGACGAAAAGGGGCAGCAGCATGTCGGTGAACACCACCACGTCCCGGACCGGCAGGAGCGGCAGCGCGGTTGGAATTTCCGTCGTCTTGTCTTCCTCTTCGATGATGCTGATCAAATCGTCGCGGTCGGCTTGGGCCATTTCAGCTCCTGGCGCGATGGGAACCACCCCCACCGATTCGGCGCGTGCTCATGCGGGAGAAAGGGGTAGGCAAGTTCCGAATATCCTGGTACAATAATAACACGCTTTCGTCGGTTATCAACGATTCACGCCGGCATGCCCCTTGTCCGCCGGCGCCACCCGCAGGGAGGCCTATGGAGGCAGCGGCGTTTGTTTTCGGCATGGTCGTCGGCAGTTTCCTCAACGTCTGCATCCACCGGCTGCCCTTGTCCCAATCGATCGTCCACCCGCGGTCGGCCTGCCCGGCCTGCGGCCATCCGATCCGGGCCTACGACAACATCCCCGTGCTCAGCTACCTGATCCTGCGCGGCCGCTGCCGGGACTGCGGGGCGCGGATTCACTGGCGCTATCCGATGGTGGAGCTTCTGACCGGGGGGTTCGCGGCCCTCACCGTGGCCGCCTTCGGGGTCGGGGCCGAAGCGGCGCTCATGTTTCTGCTGATCGCGGCCCTTCTGGTCGTGACCTTCATCGACATCGATCACCGCATCATTCCGGACGTGATCACCCTGCCCGGGATCCCGGTCGGATTTGCCGCCAGCTTCGGACTGACCGCCATCGACCCCCTGCAGTCGCTGATCGGGATCCTGGCGGGGGGCGGCAGCCTCTACCTGGTGGCATGGGGCTATCAGCTCCTCACCCGGCGCGAAGGGATGGGCGGCGGGGACATCAAGCTGCTCGCCATGATCGGCGCATTTTTCGGCTGGCCCGGGGTGTTGTTCACCATCTTCACGGCCTCGCTCACCGGAACTCTGGCGGGGATGGCCGCCATTTTGCGTCGGCGCGGGGACATGAAACTGGCGGTGCCCTTCGGCCCCTTCCTGGCGGTAGGCGCCATCGCCTACCTCTTTTACGGACCCGAAACCCTGGCCTGGTACCTGAACATGATGCGGCCCTGAGCCCGCTATGGCGATCGCCCTGCTCTCCGACATCCACGGCAACATGGACGCCTTCGAGGCGGTGCTGGCCGACATCGACCGGCTCGCACCGGCCGCCGTCTTCAGCCTGGGCGACAACATCGGCTACGGGGCCGAACCGGAGCGGGTGGTGCGGACCCTCCGGGAGCGGTGCATCCCCTCGCTCCTGGGCAACCATGAATGGGCCGCCCGCAACCGCGATTTCCTGGAGTGGTTCAACCCCGCCGCACGCCGCTCCCTCACGTGGACGTTCCGGATGCTGAGCGCGGATGCCCTGGAGACGATCGCCGCCATGCCCTTGTTCCGGCAGGAGGGCGAGGGGCGCCTGGTGCACGGGTTTCCGCCCGACTCCCCCACCCTCTACCTCTTTCAGATGTCGGCCCAAGATAAACTGGGCGCCCTCCGATCGCTGCCCGGCCGGATCTGCTTCGTGGGGCACACCCATCTCCTGGACCTGATCGGCAGCGACGGCAAGGACCTCACCGATCACCCCCTCACCGAGGGGACCACCCCGCTCGACCCGTCCCGGCGCTATTTCGTCAACATCGGCAGCGTCGGCCAGCCGCGCGACGGCGACCCGCGTGCCAAGTACGTGATCTGGGACCCGGGGGCCCACACGATCGAGGTCCGCTGCGTGCCCTACGACGCGCCCGCGGCCGCCGCCAAAATCATCGCCGCCGGGCTGCCGGAAGCCCATGCCCGCCGGCTCTTGGGCCCGTGAAGCGCATCGGCAAATACCTCATCCGCGGGTTGCTCGGCCGCGGCGGGATGGGCAGGGTCTATCAGGTCGAAATCCCGCCGATCGGCAAGATCGCGGCCTTGAAACTCCTCGATCCCCACCCGGTCCTGACCCGCCTGATGGGCCCCCGGCGCATCCGCGAGCTGTTTGTAAACGAAGCCATGACCATGGCCGCCCTTCAGCATCCCCACATCGTGGCCATCCGCGACTTCGACGAGGCCGGCGGCCGGCCGTTCTACATCATGGACTTCTTCTTCTCGAACCTGGGTCTTCTGATCGGCGAAACCCGGCGCACCGAAGCGCCCTCCCGGACGATCCGCCTGGACCGGGCGATCGATTTCACCCGCCAGACGCTCTCAGGCCTTGCCTGCCTGCATCACTTCGGCATCGTCCATCGCGACATCAAACCCTTCAACCTGCTGCTCGATGCGCACGGCAAGGTCACGATCTGCGATTTCGGCCTCTCGCGCCTGCACGGGGAGCCGGCGCCGACCCCGGCACAGCTCAAGGTCGGATCGCCCTGGTACGCCGCGCCGGAGCAGGAAGCCGACCCGGATGCGGCCGACCGGCGCTCCGATCTCTACGCGGTCGGAGTCACCCTGTTTCGCATGCTGACCGGCGGGTTCCCGGCCCCCTCTGGGGTCTGCGCCAGCAGCCTCAACCCGGACCTGGACGCCGACTGGGATGCGTTCTTCCGGCGTGCGCTCGCCCGCGACCCGCAGGAGCGTTTCGAGAGCGCGCCGGCGATGGATGCCGGCCTGGCAACACTCGCGCGCGCGTGGCAGGCCCGGCGGGAGCGGATCTGCCGCCTGGCACCGCCGCCGCGGCCCGCGCCCGCCGCGGCCCTCCGGCCGCTGCGCCGCACCCCGCTGCGGATCGACCCCGCCCGGGCCCGGGCCGAGTTCGGGGCCGACCGGCTCTGGCGCCCGGCGCTCTTCGTCGAAAACGATATTCAGCCCGCCGGGCCGGGGAGCCTGCACGACCGTGCCACCGGGCTCACCTGGCAGCAGGCCGGCTCCCCTTATCCGCTTCGTTGGGCGGAGGCCGAAGCCTATGTTCAAGCCCTGGATCGCCGGGGATCCGGGGGACGGAACGGCTGGCGGCTGCCGACCGTTCCGGAGCTGATGTCGCTGCTCTCCCCCACCCCGCACGGCGAGGATTTTTGCGTGGCGTCCCGCTTCGACCCGCTGCAGAACACGCTGTGGAGCGCGGACCGCCGTTCGTTCACGGCGGCCTGGTTTGTGGATGTGGCGATGGGCTTTGCCGGCTGGCAGGATGTCAACGCCCGGTTCTACGTGCGCGCCGTGGCGGGCTGAGCGGCCGCCGGCTGGCCGAGCTCCATTCCGATCTGCAGCGCGCGCTGGTTCAGCTCCAGAAAATCGCGCGGGACCCGCCCCTCCAGCACCTTCATGATGGACTCGGGCCGCACCACGCCGGTCTGGGCGATGACCGCCCCCAGCATGCAGATGTTGAAGACGATGGGCTTTCCGATCTGCTCCATGACGGTGCGGTACAGCGGCAGCTCGCGCTGTTGGGCGTCCACCTTGCGCTGGATCTTCACGTAGCGGCTGTCGGTGATCAGCAGACCGCCGGGGCGGATGATGGCGCTGAACTTGTTGTAGGCCTCCTGGGTGAGGCAGACCAGGACGTTGGGCTGGATCACCTTCGGGTAGCGGATGGCGGTATCGGCGATGATCACATCCGAGCGCGTGGCGCCGCCGCGCGCCTCGGCCCCGTAAGACTGGGACTGAACCGCGTTCAGGTTCTCGTAGATCACCGCCGCCTCGGCCAGGATGATGGCCGCCGTGATCACCCCCTGCCCCCCGGACCCCGAAAACACGAGCCTGCAGCGTTCCATTACGACCGCCTTCCTTTCGCCCGCGCGACGACCTTTTCGTATTCCTCGCAGTATTCGGGCTCTTCCTTCTGGACGAAAATCCCGCGTTCGATCAACCCCGGGTTCTCCTGCTTGGCCTTGGACCCGATCGGGGTCGTATGGTCCTTGAACCAGGTGATCATCTCGGCCGCATCGCCGATCTTGTTCTTGCGCCCGAAATAGGTCGGACACTGGGAGAGGATCTCCACCACCGAAAAGCCTTTGTGGGTGATGGCTTTTTCAATGATCTCGATCATCTGCTGGACGTGAAACGTCGTGGAACGGGCGACGAAGGTGGCCCCGGCCGCCCGGGCCAGCTCCACGACGTCGAAGCTGCGGTCGATGGTCCGGTAGGGGGCCGTGGTGGCGCTCACGTCCTCGCCCGATAGCGGCGAGAACTGGCCGCCGGTCATGCCGTAGATGCGGTTGTTCATGACGAGCGCGGTCATGTCCAGGTTGCGCCGCGCGGCGTGGATGAAGTGGTTCCCGCCGATGGCGAGCGCATCCCCGTCGCCCATCGGCACGATCAGCTTGAGCTCCGGGCGGGCGATCTTCACCCCGGTGGCGAACGCCAGCGCCCGGCCGTGGATGGTGTGCAGGGTGTGGAAGTCCACGTAGCCGGAGATGCGTGAAGAGCAGCCGATCCCGGAGACCATGACGATCTCGTTCTTGGTCAACCCCAGGCGTTCGATCGCCCGGACCAACCCGCCCAGCACCTCGCCGTGCCCGCAGCCCGGGCACCACAGATGCGGCAGGAACCGTTCCCGTAAGTAGTCCTTGACTGCCATGGTTCAAACCCCTTTGCCTTGGATGATGCGCAGGATGTTCATGATGTCCTCGGGCGTGATGAAGTTGCCGTCGATGCGGTTGGCGAGAAACACCCGCTCGGGCTGGGGCAGCGAGAGCTTCACCATCTGCATGATCTGCCCCATGTTCATCTCCACCACGACGACCGC
>JALOOS010000339.1 GCA_025454275.1 Desulfobacterales bacterium
GGGTAACGCTCTTCGACCCCGGCACCGCAACCGAGGCCTGCACCGGGTGAAGCGGCTTGATCTCACGCATAACGACGCATCCTGTAGCGGTTGAAAAATGTGAGGCACAGGGTCCAAGGGGTTAAGGGGTCAAGGGTTCGAATGAACAGATGCCCTTCTCATGGGCGCAAGATCCCCGCCAAGGCGGGGCAGGCACGGCGCGCAAGCCCCGCGGCACGAGGCAGACTATGAGTGCGCTGCAGTGCAAGCGGGGCGAAGCGCAACGCAGAGCTTGCGGTCATGAGGAGGCCATCAGTTCGGCTTCGACGGCCATCCGCATGACCTCGACCGGCGCCGGCATCCCGGTCCACAACTCGAACTGGCGCGCCCCCTGGCGGATGAACATCTCCAGCCCGTCGATGGTGATGCACCCGGCCGCCGCGGCCTCCGCGAGAAGCCGCGTGCGCAGCGGGTTGTAGATGATGGGACAGCGGATGGAACTCGGACCCCAGCTCGGCCGCCAGCGCCTCCCCGCGTTTGCGGCCGCGGTTGAAAATCGTGACCGCCCCCCCTTCGTCCGCGATGCCGAAGGCGACCGCCCGAGCCGCGCCTCCCGCCCCTAAAACGGCGGTCTGCCGACCCGCGAGCGGAGTCTTCTCCCTGAGGGCCGCAATCGCCCCGGCCCGGTCGGTGTTCCACCCTGCCAGCCGCCCTTCGCGGTTCACAACCGTATTGACCGCGCCGATCCGCCGGGCATCCTCCGCCACCTCATCCAGCCACTCCATCACCGCCTGCTTGTGGGGGATGGTGATGCTTGCCCCGCGGAAGTCGAGCGCCCGCAGCCCGGCGACGGCCGGGCCGATCTCCCGGACGGGAATAGCCGCATAGAGCCCGGCGAAGCCGGTCGCGGCAAAGGCGGCGTTGTGCATCACCGGGCTCAGACTGTGGCCGACCGGGTAGCCGAGCACGGCGAAGCGGGCCGGGGCGGCATCGGCCGCGATCTGCTGCGGGGTGCGCTGGACGTCGCGCGAGGCGGCGATCAGGTCGGCGTAGATCCGCAGGAGGAATCGGCCGGGAAGGAGCCCCCCGCGGTTCAGGTTCAGGAGATGCCGGTAGACGCTCGCCTCACGGCCGGTGTCGAGGATCTTCAGACCGAGCTTTTTCTTTATGGCGCCGATACGCACGGCTGCCGCGATCCTCTCGTTCAACAGCCCGAGGATCTCGGCGTCCAGCCGGTCGATGCGCCCGCGCTGTGTGGCGATTTGGGCCGCGTCCGCCTCCCCGAGCACATCCTGCGCGTCAGGGATGTCTTTTGTAAGGGCCATGGCCGCCTCCTCAACCGACAGGGTGCAATCGGTCGGAAGCCTCCGACAGCCATCGCACGAACTGCTCGATCGAAACCCGCTCCACCACCGCCTCCCCGATTCCCGCCAGCTGGACGAAATGGAGCTCATCGCCCGCCCGTTTCTTGTCCTTTCCGACCGCTTCCCGAACGCGGTTCACGTCCACCCGCGCAGTCGTGGGAAGTCTCAAGCGCTCGAGCAGGCGGATGATCCGCTCGTAGTCCGCAGGGCTCAGACGGCCGCATGCCACCGAAACGGCGGCCGCGAAAACCATGCCCACGCTCACCGCTTCGCCGTGGGAAAAGCGGCCGGCGGCCTCGAGCGCATGGCCTAGGGTGTGGCCGAAATTGAGCTTGCGCCGCTCGCCGGCCTCGCGCTCGTCCCGGCCCACCACGGCGGCCTTGATGCGCACCGAATCGCCCACCAGCCGCTCCACGATTTCGGGTTCGAGCGCGAGAGCCTCCTCGGCATGCGCATCGAGAAAGGCGAACAGGCCGGGGTCGGCGATGAGGGCGTGCTTGACGATCTCGGCCAGTCCGTTCACCACCTCGCTCTCCGGCAAGGTCCGCAGGAACCATGGATCGCAGAGCACGAACTCGGGCTGCCGGATGGTGCCGACGAGGTTCTTGTAACCCTCGAGGTTGACCCCGTTCTTCCCGCCCACACCGGCATCCACCTGGGCGAGCAGCGTGGTGGCCGCGAGCCCGAAGCGCAGCCCGCGCAGGTAGGTCGCCGCCGTGAATCCGGCCACATCGCAGACGATCCCGCCGCCGACCGCGAGCACGAAAACCGAACGGTCGACTTCGAGCCCCAGCATCGACTCATAGAGGCTTTTGACCGTCTCGAGGGTCTTGGCCTCCTCACCGGTGCCGATGCTCAGGACCGGGTGGGGCGGAAGCTCCGATCGGTAGAGTCTCAGGATGGTGTCATCGGTGATGACGAGGACCCGGCCGGCAGGCAGAAAGCGCACAATCTCGCCGAAGGCAGCCCCCACCACCACCTGCGACCGGCCGGAGCCTGCGTCGATCGGAATGACCTGCATGCCGTGTTCCCTTTACGGTTTCAGCTACGGGCGGCGAACTTCTGCGCCGCCGTGAGGATCGGCCGCTCGCTGGTCTCACTGCGGTTGCAAGCGTCGGTGATCGGCTCCCCGGCGCACAGGCCGGATCTCTTCGAACCGGCAATCGGGGTGATATCCGCCTGCGAGCCGCCGTTCCACGGTGCCTCCTCCGAGCCTGTTTCAGATAGTAAAGCGAAGAGAACCTGTCAACCCGTCTGTCCGTGGGAGGAACCAAGCAGGTGGG
>JALOOS010000340.1 GCA_025454275.1 Desulfobacterales bacterium
TCGATCGGAATCCGGACCGGTTCCATCGAACCTCCTTCCGGCATCCAACGCAACGGCGGGTTGTTTTTTAAGCCTGGATGCCTTATTCGTCCTTCGTGTTTAACTTCAGGTTTCAAGTCGGAGTGCCGAGTCAGAGTGCCGAGTCGGAGCAGGGGAAATACCGAGTAACGAGCAACGAGTAACGAGTAACGAAACAGGTGAAACAAAACCAGCTCGGAACTCCGGCTCCGACTTCCATTTTCGTGTATGGTGTTATGTTTTTTGCTCGTTACTCGTTACTCATCACTTTTTTTCCGGCTTCATTTCAAACCGTGACCTCCGACACCCTCATCCTCTGCGCTCTCTCGCTCGCCGCCTACCTGGTCGGCTCCATTCCCTCGGGGCTGCTGCTGGCCCGGCGGTGGGGTGCTGGCCCGGCGGTGGGGCGGGGTCGACGTCCGCCGCCGGGGCAGCGGCAACATCGGCGCCACCAATGTTGCGCGCGTCGCCGGGGCCCGTCTGGGGGCGGTCACTCTGGCCGCCGATCTCCTCAAGGGGTGGCTGCCCGCCTGGACCGCCAGCCGCTTGGCGCCGGAGGAGCCGGCCTGGGCCGCCGCGGCTGCGCTGCTGGCCTTTCTGGGACATCTTTTCCCGCTCTTCACCCGGTTCCGGGAGGGCGGCAAGGGGGTCGCGACGGCGGCCGGCGCTTTCCTGGCCCTGGCCCCCGAGGCCGTTGCCGCCGGGGGGGCGGTGTTTGCCCTGGTCTTTGCGGCCGGCCGCCGGGTGTCGGCGGCCTCGCTCGCCGCGGCCCTCACCCTGCCGGCGGCGGCCTGGCTGACCGGGCGGCCGCCCGTTGTCTGGCTCGGGGCGGGGGTGATCGCCGCCCTGATCTTCTGGCGGCATGCGGGGAACATCCGGCGCTTGATTGCGGGCACCGAACCGAAATTCCGGGCGGGTCCCTTTCCGCCTTAGGAGCGCCTATCCGGCCGCCCACCCCCAGGCCAGCGCCAGAAGTCCGCCGAGGAGCATGTGGCTCTCCACCAGGAATTCGAGCCGCAGCCCGGGCAGAACGGCCCCCCGCTCGTAGGCGAGGAGAATGACGAGCATGGCGGCCGGGCAGGCGGCGAGCACGACACCTGCCGCCGGTATCAGCGCGAGCCCGGCCATCAACGGCAGGGCGGCGATCAGGGCCCCCAGCAGAATTTTCAGCAACCGCAGAGACCGTCGCTCACCCAGCAGAATCGCAATCGTCTCTTTTCCCGCCAGGCGGTCGCCCTGCATGTCGAGAATGTCGAAGAACGCGGTGCGCACGAATACCAGGCCGGCCGTCCAGAGCGCCGCCAGGGCGTTCGTCCAGCCGAAGACGCCGGTGTGGGAGAGGACCGGCAGGGCGGAGGTCGCCACGCCCCAGGCCGCGGCGATCAGGATGGTCTTGGACCCCGGAATGTCGCGGATCCGGCGGAACATGAACCGCCCCAACGGCCGCGGGAGGAGATAGAGGTTGTAGGAGAGCCCCATGAGGCTCATGATCAGCAGCACGAGAAAGGGCAGCAGCCCCTGGGTAAAGGCGATCAGAAGACCGGCGGCGCCGCAGGCAAGGGCGGCCGCGGTGAGAAGGACCTTGTGGCGCTCATAGAAGCTCGCCCGTTCGGGGTCGTTGTAGCGGTCGGCGCGGCTGCCGGTCAGGTGGTTGAGGATGTGCATCGACTGCACGTAGAGAAACGCCATCAGCACGAAGGGCAGGTGAGTTTCGACCCCCTGCAGGCGCGCCGCCGCATAGCACAGGCCGCCCGCCGCCAGGGCCACGATCAGGTTGGTGAGCAGCGCCGCGTGCATCAGGGTGTGCAGCGCCTTGTGAAAGCGGGAGCGCTGCCGGAAGAGCCTGGTTTCCAGTCCCACGATCACCTTGCGGATCACCCAGTTCGGGGTGGAGGCCCCGGCCGAGATCCCGATGGTGCGCGCGTCGAGCAGGCGGCGGATATCCGCCTCGCTGAGATCGTCTTCGCTTTCGACGTGGAAGGCCGGTTTGCCGCTTTGCCGGGCGATCTCGAATAGCCGCCGGGTGTTGCCGCTCTCCCGCCCTCCGACCACGATGACCGCGTCCACCGATGCCGCGAGTTGCTGGACGTCCAGCTGGCGCCGTTCGGTGGAGTCGCAGATGGTGTCGAACATTTTGTAATGGGGATGGTGCGCCGCGGCCCAGCGGCGGACCTTTTCGTAGAAACCCGTGTTTTGAGTGGTCTGGGCGACGAGGATGGCATGGTCGAAGGCCGGCAGCGCCTCGAGCTCCTCGAGGCTCGCGGCCACGTGGCCGCGGCTGCCGGCATAACCCAGCAACCCGATGACCTCCGGATGGTCCTTCTCGCCGACGATGATGACCGCCGCCCCCTGCCGCGCGTGTTTGCGGATGATCGACTGAACACGGATCACCCGCGGGCAGGTGGCGTCGATGACGTGAAAGCCGGCGGCCTTGAGCCGCTTTTTGACATCCGGCGGTACCCCATGGGCGCGGATGAGGACCGTGCCGTGGGCGGCGTCGGGGATATCCGACAGCGCCCGGATCCCCTTGGACTCGAGCAGCTCCAGGACCTGGGGGTTGTGGATGAGGGGCCCGTAGGTGCAGATCGGCTCGGGCTGCTTGGCCGGTGCCTCCAGCACCGTCTCCACGGCCCGGCGCACCCCCATGCAGAACCCGGACATCTTGGCGATGACGATCTTCATGGATCTTCATGGAAGCGATGGGGAATGGAGGTTCAACGGTTCAAGGGTCGGGTTCACGGTTCAAGAAGAAGTCGGAGTCGGAGTTCAGAGTCGGAGTAAAAGAAAAGAAACAATACCGCCCACCTGGAAATCTGACTCGTCCCTTGAACGGGAATGCAATGGTTCTGCGCTTCCGGTGCAGGCAGCCGCCCCAGGCTCGGCTTCGGCTCCACCCCCGAATCGCGTATCCCGAAGCCCGCTTCATGCGGCTGGATCGAGCAGCACCTTGTTCTCCATCAGTGCGACGGCCCGGATCCGGGCTTTCAGGAATTTCTGCTCTCCGAAGATGTTGACCAGGCGAAGCCCCTCGCCCTCCGGTTCGATCCG
>JALOOS010000081.1 GCA_025454275.1 Desulfobacterales bacterium
GCAGGGAGCATGCCAGGGGGAGGATGCACCCAGGCCCGCGCGGGGGAGACTGCCGCAAAACCGCTCAAACTCCCTGCAAACCGGCCCTCTCCGGCCCGGGCCCGGCCGCCGGGGACCGGCCGCCGCATCGGAGCCGCACCCGCCTGCCGGGAGAGGGGCTTGCAGGTTTTCCGGCAAGTTTTTCCAGGGCTGGCAATCCTTGCCGCACGGCGGGCGCGGTGAGCGGAAAGAATGGCGGGGTTCGGGCCGGTGTCCGTTGGGTGCGACGACCGCCTACCGGCGGCCGTGCTGCTGAGCGCCGGCCTCGTCGTGGATCCGCTGCTCGAAGGCGGCCGCTTCGTGCTGATAGGCCCGGGCCTGCTTATCGCGGAGCTTCTCCAACACCTTGCGTTTTTTCATCGCTTCGATCAGGGCATGGCGCTTCTGGGTCACCCGGCGCTCGGCGAGCGTCACGCGGCGGGACTGTGTCTCGATGGACGCGGCGAGCCGTTCCAAGTAAGGATAGTAAAGCAGGACCTCGCTCGCGCGAAAGCGGGCCTCCTGGGCGGCGTGCAGCGCGCGCATGCAGCGGCTGCGGGCATTTTTCGCCTCCCGCAGGGCCGCCTGCTCGGCGGAAAGCGCCTGGCGGGCCGCGCTCAGCTCACACTGCAGCAACTCCTCGGCATGCCGGCGTTGGGTGAGCACCGCTTCGAGCCGAATCGAGCTGCGCGACGCTCTCGGAGAGCGGCACCCGCTCCTCCACGGATTGCCGCAGGTAGCCGTTGACCCGATCGATCATCGCGACGGCATAGTCGATCTTGGGGTTGCTGCCGGCGACATAGGCGCCGATATTGATCAGGTCCTCAGCCTTGCGGTAGGTCGCCAGGATCTCCTTCAGGCGGCCCGCCTTCTGCCGCTGGGGCGCTGCCGTCACATCTTCCATGACGCGGCTGATGCTGCTGGTCACGTCGATCGCCGGGTAGTGGTTCTGCATGGCCAGCTCGCGGGTCAGGTTGATGTGACCGTCCAGGATGGAGCGGGCCGCATCGGCGATCGGTTCGTTGGTGTCGTCGCCCTCCACCAGCACGGTATAGAGCCCGGTGATCGATCCGCGGCCGGCGCCGGTTCCGGCGCGCTCCAGCAGCCGCGGCAGCAGGGTGAAGACCGACGGGGTGTAACCCTTGGTGGTGGGCGGCTCGCCCAGGGCCAGCCCGATTTCGCGCTGGGCCATGGCGAACCGGGTGACCGAGTCCATCATCAGGTTGACCCGAAGGCCCTGGTCGCGGAAGTATTCGGCGACGGCGGTGGCGACAAAGGCCCCGCGGGTGCGGATCAGCGGCAGCCGGTCGGAGGCGGCCACGACGACGACCGAACGCGCCAGTCCCTCCGGTCCCAGGTCCTTCTCCAGAAAATCGTTGACCTCCCGGCCGCGCTCGCCGATCAGCGCGATCACATTGACGTCGGCGGCCGTGTTGCGGGCGATCATTCCGAGGAGCACGCTCTTGCCCACCCCGGAGCCGGCAAAGACCCCCACGCGCTGGCCGCAGCCGACGGTCAGCAGCCCGTTGATGGCCCGTACCCCGAGGTCGAGCGGCTCGTGGATCCGCCGCCGCTGAAGCGGATTGATGGCCTGGGCATACAGGGGGTATTCCTCGGCCGCCGCCACCGGCCCCTTGCCATCGATGGGGACCCCCAGACCGTCGACCACCCGCCCGAGCAGCGCCGGGCCCACCCGCACGGTGGCCCTCTGCTGCCGGGCGATGACCCGGCAGCCCGGGGCGATGCCGCGGATCTCCTCGAGCGGCATCAGCAGCACCCGGTTGTCGCGAAAGCCGAGCGCCTCGGCGGCCAGGCGCCGGCCGCCTTGCCGCGTGAGGATATCGCACACCGCCCCCAGCCGGCAGGCGGGGCCGATGGACTCCACCACCAATCCCACCACCTGCGCGACGCTGCCCTGGGCCTGGATCGGCATGAGCCCCTCCAGGCAGCTCCGGTATTTGGCTAAGCTCAGCGCCGCACTCATGGTCCGGATGGCCTGGCGCCGCCGTCCTGATCGCGTTCGGCCCGGAAGGCCTCCTCCACCACCTGCAGCTGGTGCTCGAGGCGGGCATCGACCTCACCGCTGTCGGTCAGAATCAGGCAGCCCCCGCGGGTGATGCCCGCATCGGCCTCGTAACGGGTGCGGTCCCCATCCGGCCGGCCGGCCGTTACGGGCGGGGAGAGCTCGGAGAGGATCTTCAGATCCTCGGGGTGCAGCCGGATCGTGATCCGGCCGGCCTGTTCCACCCGGGAGAGGGCCTGGCGCACGATCCCGGCGATGGTCTCCGGGGCGATGAGCGGCTCACGGCAGAGGATCTTGCGCGCAATCGCCAGGGCGAGTTGGACGATCTCGGTCTCCAGCTCGGCGGTGGTTTTGCGCCGCAGACCCTCCAGTTCGGCGGTCAGGCGGCGGCTGGCCTCCAGGGCCTGCGACAGGCGTTGGATCCCCGCCTCGCGGCCGGCCGTCTCGCCCTGCGCGAAGCCGCTGCGGGCCCCGTCGTCGAATCCGCGGCAATAGGCCTGCTGCTCGATCTCCTCGAGGCCGGCGGGAAGTGCATCGGGCCGGTGGCGGGGGGCGGCAGGACTGCCGGCGGCCGGATTCAGAGCGGTGCGCCGGAAGCCGCCGCCCGCCGCCGGGTTCCGCTGGGCGCGGCCCGCCGTGGCGCCTGACAGCTCCGGGAACAAATAACAGCTGGAATCCATGTCGATCCGTCTCCCCCCGCACCCCTCAGGCGATCATCTGGTCCCCGCGCCGGCCGCTCACGATCAGATCCCCCTTGGCCTCCATCTCCTGGATGATCGCGGTGATGGTCTGCTGGGCGTCGGAGACCTCCTTCATGCGCACCGGCCCGAGGGTGTCCATCTCCTCGCGCAGCATGTCGGCCGCCCGTTCCGACATGTTCCGGAACACCTTCTGCTTCACCTCTTCCGAGGCCGCCTTCAAGGCGACGGCCAGCTCCTTGGTCTCCACCCGGCGGAGCAGTTTCTGGAACCCGCGGTCGTCGACCTTGACCAGATCCTCGAAAACGAACATTTTCTGTTTGACGGCGGCGGCCAGCTCCGGGTTGGCCTCCTCGATTTCGTTCAGGATCAGCTCGCTCGAGATCTCGTCGGTCTGGTTGAGGATCTCCGCCAGGCGGTCGACCCCGCCGCTGATGCTGGCAACCGAGGTTTTCTTGTGCTTGAGAAGGTCGGCAAAGATGGCGTTCACCTCAACGACCATGGAGGAGAGGATCTTCTCCATGCCGGCGATCCGCAGGGCCACATCGGTCTTGGTCTCGTCCGGCAGATGCGAGATGACCTCGCTCGCGACGCCGGTCTTGAGGTGGATCAGGACGATGGCCATGGTCTGGGGGTGTTCGTCCTTGATCAATTCATAGATCTCGTCGGGGCTGAGCGAGGTGAGCGCCTCCAGACCGTCTATCCCGCGCCCCTCCGCACCGTTGCCCCCCCCGGCGGGTGCGGGCAGCGCCGAGGGGCCGGATTTGCTCCGCTGGGCCATGAGGGTGAACTCGCGCGCCACCTGGTCCACCACCTCCGGCGCAATCGGGCCGAGCTGGGGCAGGTGCCGCCGCACCGCTTCGCGCTCCTCCGCGGTCAGCCGGTTGAGCAGGCTGGTGGCGTAGCGCTCGCCCATCGCCTTGACGAGGATGGCGGCCTTGACCGAACCGGGGAGCTGCCGTGGGTCCATGTGTCAGCGCCTCGCTCCTGAGATGACCGGCGTCGTCACGGCTGCTTGAGCCAGTTGCGGACGGCGCCCACGGAGGCATCCCCGTCGCTGGCGACGAGCTGGGAGGCCTGATCGAGATAAGGCAGGCTGCGGGCCCCCGCCATCTCGTGCTCGAGTTCGCCCACCGTCTTGGGCAGCTGCCGCACGATTTCGACCGCCCCCATGGAGTTCTCCGTCAGCCACCGCACGAGCGGCTTGAGGAAGACGAAATAGCTCAACACAAGGAAGAGCGCCACGAAGAGGTGTTTGAAATAGGCGGCGGCCTCCCCGAGATAGGCGAGCCACCCGGCGGGTGCGCCCGCCTCATCGCCCTTCACCCAGTCGGCGGACTGGAAGGGGATGTTGACCACCTCGACCTTGTCTCCGCGCTCCGCATCGAAGTTGACGGCGCGTTTGACCAACGCCTCGATTTTCTGAAGCTCCTCGGCGCTGCGCTCGACATACTGGCGCTCGACGGCCCCCCCCTTCCCGGCCACCTGCTTGTAGGTGCCGTCCACCATGACCGCCACCGACACCCGGGTCAGCTTGCCCGTGGGCTCGATGATGCGGCTGACGACCTTGCCGATCTCGTAGTTCACGGTGCGGTCCTGCTTCTCGTAGGCGGCGGCCGCCGCCCCGGGAGCCGGAGGGGCCAGCGTTTCGGACCCGGGGGTGTTCGAACGGACGCCCGGGACACCGGCGGGCGCCGGCTCGGTGTTGCGCGAGTTTTCGTTCAGGCTCTGCTCGCTGCGGATGACGCGGTTGTCGGGAAGGTATTGCTCCTCGGTCTTCTCCAGGCGCTGGAAGTCGAAGGCGCAGGCGAGCCGCACGACGGCCCGGCCGTCGCCCAGCGCCTGGTCGAGCATCGATTTGACCCGCCCCTCGAGGCTCTTTTCGACTTGGGCCTGGTAATCGAGCTGGTCGACGGAAAGGGCGCCGGGGGCGTTCCGGCCGCGGTTTCCGGCGTGCAGCCGGCCGGTGTGATCCACGAGCGTGATCGCATCCGGGCTCAGGCGCGGTACGCTGGAGGAGACCAGGTGGACGATGCCGTTGATCTGCTCCTGGCTGAGGCGGCGGCCGTGTTTGAGCCTCACGGCGACCGAGGCGCTGGCCGGCTGCTCCTGGTCCACGAAGAGGGTCTTCTCGGGCATGACCAGATGCACACGGCACCCTTCGACCTCGGCGATGCGGCTGATGGTGCGCGCCAGCTCCCCTTGCAGGGCCCGCTGGTAGTTGACGTTCTGGGCGAACTCGCTCATGCCGAGCTTGGTGTTGTCGAAAACCTCGAAGCCGACCCCGCTGCCCTGGGGCAGCCCCTCGGAGGCAAGCTGCATGCGGATCTCGTGCAGGCTTTCGGACGGCACGAACACGCTGCGGCCGTCGGCCCCGATGCGGTAGGGGATCTTCTGCTCCTTGAGCCGGTTCACGACGGCGCCGGCGTCGTCCGCATCCAGGTTGGAATAGAGCGGCCGCAAGTCGACCCCGCCGGACCAGACCATCAGCAGGGCCAAACCGCCGACCGTGCCCAGGATCAACGCGGCCAGGGTGATGCGTTTTCCGAGGCTCAGGCGGCCGATCAGGGCGGCGACCTGCTGTAGAAACTGAGCAAGTGCGGACATGGCTTCTCCCGGTTATATCTGCTGGCGCATCAGCGTTTCGTAGGCGTTGAGCAGCTTGTTGCGGATCTGCAAGGCCAGCTCGAAGGCGACTTCGGCCTTCTCCATGGCGATCATGGTGCTGTGGATGTCCGCCTGGCGGCCCGTCGTCAGGTCCTCGAGCGACCGATTGGCCTCGGCCTGGAGCCGGCCGACGCGATCGAGCGAGGATTGCAACAGGCGGCCGAAACTCTCCCCGCCCTCCTCCGCGGATTTCGCAAAGGGAGCGAGGGCCGGGGTGCTCCCGTGGAGGCCTGCTGTGGTTTCGATCCCGATCATGCGTTTCTCCTGTTGGAAAAGTTATTTGCCGATCTCAAGCGCCTTCAATGCCATCTCCTTGGCGGCCTTGATGGCGGTCACGTTGGCCTCGTAGCTGCGCGTGGCGGAGATCATGTTGACCATCTCCTCCATCATGTTGACGTTGGGCAGGCGCACATAGCCGAGCGCGTCGGCGTCGGGATGCCCGGGGTCGAACTTGCTGACCGGCGGCCGAGGGTCGTCGAACACCTTGACCGCCCGGACCTCGGCCGGCTGCAGGCCGTGCCGGGCGCGCAGCATCTCGCGGAAAGAGCCGGCCCGCGGCCGGGCCTCGAAGACCACCTCTTTGCGGCGATAGGGTCCGCCTTCGGGGGTGCGGGTCGTGTTGGCGTTGGCCAGGTTGGCGGAGATCAGGTTCATGCGCAGGCGCTGGGCCGATAGCCCGCTCGAGCTGATGTGCAGCGCGTCGAACATGTCCATTAGGGTTTGCCTCCGTTGATCGCGTTCTTGAGCGACTTGAATTTACCGGAAATGAACTGGGCCGAGGCCTTGTACTGGATCGCGTTTTCAGCGAGCTCCCCCATGGAGCGGTCGAGATCCACGGTGTTCCCGTCGGCTCTTAGATCGAGGGCGGCCGGCGCCACCTTCTTCAGCGTGACCCGATCCGGGCCGCTTCCCGCCGCGGGCAGGTGGGCGGAGTGGGTGCGCGCCGGCTGGACCCGGCCGGCCTGGGGACGGATCTTCCGCAGCTCCTCGGCGACCGCCACCTCGAACGCCTTGTAGCCCGGCGTGTCCGCGTTGGCGACGTTGGCCGAAACCACCCGGTGCTGACGCGCGCGCAGGTTGAGGCTCCTTTGAAGAAGATCGATGCTCCCCGCAAACAGTCCCGTTTCTGACGGCATAAGGGTCTCTCCGATCGCCTCCTCCATGGTTCAGGACGCAGATGCGCCGCTCACCGAGGAGGCAGCAATTTCCGTACCATGACCTGCGACGCGGCCGTCTCCGGAACGCAGCTCGCCCTGCTCGCGGTACTCTTTCAACTTGTTGCGCAGGGTGCGGATGCTGATCCCCAGGAGTTCGGCGGCGCGCACGCGGTTGTTACGGACCTCGTTCAGCGTGCCCATGATGAGCTGGCGCTCCATTTCCGAGACCGTGGTCCCGACGCGAAGCGGACCGCCGCCGACGGCCGTCCGCGCGCTCCCGGCGCCGGGCGACAGCTGCAGGTGGTGGGGCTGAATCGTATCCCCTTCGGTCAGCAGCACCGCGCGCTCCACCGCGTTTTCGAGCTCGCGTACGTTGCCCTTCCAGCAGTTGCGGCTCAGCAGCTCCAGTGCTTCCGCCGAGAAGCGGGCGACCGACCGGCCCGCCAGAGTGTTGAACTTCTCCAGGAAATGATGGGCGAGCAGCGGGATGTCCCCCAGCCGCTCGCGCAGCGGCGGGATCTTCAGGGAGACCACGTTGATGCGGTAGAAAAGATCCTCCCGGAAGCGGCCCTCGGCGACGGCGTCGGAGAGCTCCCGGTTGGTGACGGCGATCACCCGGGCCTCGACCGGAATCGGCCCCTCGCCGCCCACCCGGTCGATCTCGCGCTCCTGGAGCACCCGCAGGAGCTTGGCCTGCAGGGGAAGCGACATTTCGCCGATTTCATCGAGTACGATGCTGCCTTTGCGCGCCAGTTCGAACTTGCCCATCTTGCGGCTCACGGCGCCGGTAAAGGCCCCTTTTTCGTGTCCGAAGAGCTCGCTCTCCGCGAGGGTGTCGGGCAGGGCCGCGCAGTTGACGGCCACGTAAGGGGCCTCGGGGGCGAGCCCGTGCCGGTGCATATAGGCCGCCAGCAGCTCCTTGCCCGTGCCGCTCTCCCCGGTGATCAGCACGGTGGCCGTGCTGCGGGCCACCCGGCGCGCCGTGGCCAGCAACTCCAGCAGGCGCGGATCCTGGGTGATGAGGGTCTTGCGGTCCGCTCGAGCGTCTGACTCGCGCAGGCCCCCGCGGGCGGCCTGGGCCCCGGCCGGGCCCAGCAGCGCCTTGCGCACGCTGGCCGCAAGGACCTCTCGCGGGACCGGTTTGAGCAGATAATCGCAGGCGCCGGCCTGGATGGCTGCGACCGCCTCCGGCACCGATCCGCCGGTGCTCGTCACGATGACCGGAAGCATCTGCTCCCGGCGCCGCAGG
>JALOOS010000082.1 GCA_025454275.1 Desulfobacterales bacterium
ACCAGCTGCATGATGGTGATGGCGAGCACGATCATCATGACGCTGCCGTAGGAGCTGCCCAGGGTGGTCGGAAAGCCGAGCGCTCCCAGGAACTTGGCCATGCCGGCGGAAAAGATGGCCCCCGGACCCTTGGATATCGCCGCCGCATACTCGGCCGGGGCCGCATAAAGGGTGCCGGCGATGATCAGGGCGAAGATGGCCAGCATCATCTCCACGAACATGACCCCTCCGCCCACCGGGCGGGCATCCAGCTCGTTTTCGAGCTGCCGCGCCGTACCGGAGCTCGAGACGATGCTGTGCCAGCCGGAGATGGCGCCGCAGGCGATGGTGACGAACATGATGGGCCAGATCGGGCCGATCGGGATCTTGAAGGTGGTGACCGCCGGCAGGGTGAAGTTCGGGTGGGCGACGAAAACGCCGATGATCCCGAAGAGCAGGCCGAGAAACACGATGTAGGAGGCGACATAATTGATGGGCAGGGCAAAACGCCAGATCGGCAGCACCGCCGCGAAGTAGCAAAAAACGAAGGCCATCAGCGCCCACAGCGGCCGGCTGGCCGAGAGCTCCTTGCCGATCAGCTGGTCGGAGGGCAGAATGCTGCCCAGGTAGATGCCCGCGAGTGCGATCACCACGCAGACGACGGTGGTGAGGATGATGTCCTTCCTCCAGCGGTAGATCATCTGGCCGGCCAGGATGCCGCCGATCGTCATGAAGAGCCAGGCCATGGGGGCGGCTTTGAGGCCGGTGGCCGTGCTGACCACGACGTTGCCGAAGGCGCCGGCGATGAGCAGCAGGTAAAAATAGATGAAGGAGAGCAGAATCCCCCGCGCCCGCGGAGAGATCAGCTTGTGGCTCAGCCCGCCGAAAGAGGCGCCGTCGTTGCGCATGGCCACCATGGCGCTCGAATAGTCCTGGACCCATCCGATGAAAAGGGCCCCGCCCAGGATCCAGATCAGCGCCGGCAGCCATCCCCACTGGATGGCGATGATCGGCCCGATGATCGGCGCAGCGCCGGCGATCGATTTGAACTGGTAGCCGAAGAGGATGTTTTTGCTCGTGGGCATGAACTCCACCCCGTCCATGTACATTTTGGCCGGGGTGGCGCGCTTGGGGTCTGACTTGATGATATGGGTATCAATGTGTTTGGCGTACACCCGGTAGCCGAAGATCGCCACCGCGAAGCCCAGCAGCAGGACAATGACGGCATTCATAGAGACCTCCTTTCGTTCAGGTTCGTACACTCGGTCATCTCGGGCTGCGGTTCACGCTCCGCACCGAGGATGGAACGGGAAATGGCTGTAGCCGCCCGGTGAATCAGGGGGAGGCCGGCCATGAGAGCTGAAAGAAGATGCGGCCAGGCGAGATGGGATCAGGTCCGGTTCCGCTTGAAAGGGCTCTCACGCCCCTGAATAGGGTCGAAGCGGCGGCTCCAGAGATCTGCCGGCATCGCCGGCAGGCGCTCAAGGGACCCGAGACGCAATGGTCCGCTGATCGGCAATGCAAATAAACTGCCAGGGGTCCAAAATCGATTTTAAATTTATCTGTCTGAAATAACTAATAATAATTAGTTAAAGCCGGAAAGCGGGGAAACCGCCGAAAGCGGAGCAGTGACGAGATTTTTTCCAAGGTGAAAAGAATTGAATACGATCCGTTTAAAGGTCGACCGTGACGTAGTAGCCCTGCTCGCCGCGTTGAATCAACAGCACGACCGAGCTCTTGTACCGCGATTTGATGACGGCCTTGCGGAACTCCTCGCTGCTGGAAACAGCCGCGTCGTCGATCTGGCGGATGACATCCCCGGGCCGGGCGCCGATGCGGGCAAGCTGCGATCCGCTCTTGACCTCCGTGACCAACACCCCCTCCCGGGCTGAGATACGGTGCTCCCGGCGGTTCTTGGCCGTGAGCTCCTGGATCCTTACCCCCAGGAGATCCCAGGCCAGCTCGTCGGCCTTCTCGACCGGAAAGAGCCTTGTCCTGACGCCGGCTGTCAGCGTCCGCCCGTTGCGCCAGGCCTGGATCTCGAGGGTTTCGCCCGCGGTTACCGCGCGCGTGGCGGCCATGTAGTCCTCCAGATCCGCAATTTTGCGGGGGCCGACGGCAAGGAGCACGTCCCCCTCGCGCAGGCCGGCCGCCTGGGCCGGGCTCCCCGGCTCCACCGCACGGATCATGGCCCCCTTGCGGCCGGGGTATTTCAAGTACTGGGCGAGCCGCTCGTCCAGCTCCTGGGCCGCGATGCCGATCCAGGCCGGCTGGACCTCCCCGTACTGGATCAGGTTGGCGACGATCTTTTTGGCCTTGCTGATCGGAATGGCAAAGCCGATCCCCTGGGCCTTGGCGTAGATGGCGGTGTTGATCCCCACCAGCTCGCCGTTGATGTTGAGCAGGGGGCCGCCGGAGTTGCCGGGGTTGATCGAGGCGTCGATCTGGATGAAGTCGTGCAGCACGCGGTCATCGGCGCGGATGCTGCGGTGGATGGCGCTCACGACCCCGGTTGTGACCGTGTGCGAGAAGCCGAAGGGGTTCCCGATCGCGATCACCGTCTCGCCGATCATGAGGTCGTCGCTCTGCCCCATCGCGATCGCAGGCAGCTTTTCGGTCGCATCGATCTTGAGCACCGCCAGGTCCGAATCCGGGTCGGCGCCGATGATCCGGGCCTCGAATTCGCGCCGGTCCTCCAGCACCACGGTGATGGTGCCGGAGCGCTGGATGACGTGGGCGTTGGTGAGGATCAACCCGCGCTCCCCGTCGATGATGACCCCCGAGCCGAGGCTGGCGGTCTGGCGGCGCTGCTCGAAGCCGGGGTCGAAAAAGTCCTTGAAGAACTCTTCGAAAAAGGGGTTTCGGAACCCGAAGCCCGAGAACGGGTTCGGCCGGGTGCGGGCCTCGACGGCGGAGCTGATGTTGACCACCGCAGGCCGTGCCTTGCGCACGGCCTTCACGATCGGGCTCTCCCGCAGGCTCTCCTCGGCTCCGGCCGCCAATAGCGGCCAGAGGATCAGGGTGACCAGAAAGGCTGAGACGCAGCTGCAAACGGATATCCGGCGAGTCGGTTCGGCTGTTGGCATTTTCGACAAAATGGGTTAAACAATAAAATTTTGGACACCCGGCGCCGCACCCGGCGCCCATACCGTTCAACATATACTTCTTAGGGCCGCACGGCAACCCGGTCCGCCGCATGCCGAACGATACGATCGACCAGATCCTCGCGCGAGTCGAAAAGCCCAGCCGCTACCTGGGCACCGAGGTCAATTCGGTCCGCAAAGACCCCGGGACGGTGAAGCTGCGCTTCGCCCTCGCCTTTCCCGACCTGTATGAGATCGGCATGTCCCATTTCGGGCTGCAGATCCTCTACGGCATTCTGAACCGCCGGCCGGAGATCGCGGCCGAGCGGGTGTTCGCACCGGCGCCGGACATGGAGCAGGAGCTGCGTGCCAGCGGCACCCCGCTCTTCAGCCTCGAAACCCGCACCCCGCTCCAGCGTTTCGACATTATCGGCTTCAGCCTGCTGTATGAGCTCAACTACACCAATGTACTGACGATCCTGGAGCTCGCCGGGATCCCCTTTTTCGCAGCCGAGCGCACCCGGCGGCATCCCTTCATCGTGGCCGGCGGCCCCTGCACCTGCAACCCGGAGCCGGTGGCCGATTTTTTCGATGCGATCGTGGTGGGGGACGGCGAAGAGGTGGTGCTCGAGCTGGCCCGCGCCTGGCTGGAGTGGAAAGCGGGCGGTTCCGACCGCGAGGCGCTCCTGCGCCGCTGGTCCGGGATCGAGGGGGTCTATGTCCCGAGCTTTTTCGACCCGTGCCCGGATGAGCATGGGTCCCAGCGGCTGATCCCCCGTTTTGCCGATTACACCCGGGTCCGGCGGGCCGTCGTCGCCGATCTCGATGCGGTCTTTTTTCCGGACCGGCCGATCGTCCCCTTCGGCAAGCCGGTCCATGACCGGCTGAGGCTCGAAGTCGCGCGGGGCTGCACCCGCGGGTGCCGCTTCTGCCAGGCCGGAATGATCTACCGTCCGGTGCGCGAGCGGGCGCCGGGGCGGCTGATCGATCTGGCGCAGGCCGCGCTGGCCGCAACGGGCTACGAGGAGCTCTCGCTGCTCTCCCTCAGCACCGGCGACTACGGCTGCATCGGGGGGCTGATGGAGCAGCTGATGGCGCGCTTCGCCCGGGAGCGGGTGGCGGTCTCGCTCCCCTCGCTCAGGGCCGGGACCCTGACGCCTGATTTGATGGAGCTGATCCGCCAGGTTCGAAAGACCGGTTTCACCATCGCCCCCGAGGCCGGCAGCCAACGGCTCCGGGATGTCATCAACAAGAACGTGACCGAGGCGGATATCGTCGCCACCGTGCAGGATGCCTTCGCCGGTGGCTGGCAGCTGATCAAACTCTATTTCATGATCGGGCTGCCGACCGAAACCGAGTCGGACCTGGCCGAGATCGTCTCCCTGGTGCGCCGGCTCTCCCGCCTCAAGGGCTCCGGGCGGCGGCGCGGGCAGATCAACGTGAGCGCGGCGACCTTCATCCCCAAGCCCCATACACCCTTCCAGTGGGAGGGCCAGCTGTCGCTGTCCGAATCCCGCGCGCGCCTCGAGTTGCTCCGCGAGCGGCTCGATGGGCCGGGCATCCAGTTCAAGTGGCAGAACCCGGAGATGAGCCTCCTCGAAGGGGTCTGGGCCCGCGGCGACCGTCGACTCAGCCGTGCTTTGATCGCCGCCTACCGCCGGGGGTGCCGGTTCGACGGCTGGGGGGACCGGTTCGACTTTTCCGCCTGGATGGAGGCATTTGCCGAAACCGGGGTCGACCCATTTTTCTACGCGATCCGGCCGCGCGGTTTGAACGAGCCCCTGCCCTGGGATGCCATCGATACGGGGGTCACCAAGTCGTTTCTGGCCGGCGAACGTGAACGGGCCATCAACTCCCGGCCCACTTCCGACTGCCGCTGGGGGGAATGCCAGGGGTGCGGGGTCTGCGATGACGGGTCCCTCGAACCCCGGGTGCACCGGTCGATGCCGCCGGCCGCAGTCCCGCCGGCAGCCGGAGGCAGGGGTCCGGTCTACACGAAAATCCAGGTTGCCTACGCCAAGACCGGCCCGGCCCGGTTCCTGGGCCACCTGGAGCTTGCGAACATCATGCTGCGGGGCCTGCGGCGCGCCGCCATCCCGGTCAAGTTCTCCGAAGGATTCCATCCGAAACCCAAGGTCTCCTTCGACAACCCGCTCCCCACCGGGATCGAAAGCGAAGAGGAGCGCCTGGTGATCACGGTCCCCGCGGGCGTGAACCCGGCGGCCGTCCTGGACGGCCTGAACGCCGCCCTCCCCGAGGGGCTTCGCGTCCACACCTGCAGCACGGAACTGAGTCCCGCCCCGGCGGCCGTCACCTTCCGGGTCAGCTTTGCGGCGCCGGTTGCGATCGCAAGCCCGGACCCCGGAGCCGATACTTCGCTCGAGGTCTCCACCCATCAGGGGAAGTTGAAAAAATTCGAGCTTAGGGATATTCTGTTTGATATGAAGGTGCTGGGCCCCCGGCAGCTCGAACTCACTCTCAGCGCTGTGCCGGGAAAGAGCGTGCGGCCGGGCGAGCTCCTGACGCAGATCTTCGGGGTGCCCGCGAGCGCGGTCCGCAGCGCCCTCATCCGCAAGCTCCGGCAGCCGCCGTCCGTGTGAGCCCATGTACAAGCAGCTGATCATCAATGTGACCGAGCAGGAAACCCGTGTGGCGCTCCTCGAGGACGGGACCATCGTCGAGCTGCACGTGGACCGGGGGGATGATTCGGACATCGCCGGCAACATTTATAAGGGCCGCGTGCTGCGGGTGCTGCCCGGCATGCAGGCCGCTTTTGTCGACATCGGGCTCAACCAGGCGGCTTTCATCTACGTCGACGACGTGGCCGACAACAACTTCAAGGACATCGAGCGCTTCTTCGCCATGGGGGCCGAGGAGAACGGGGAGCCGAGCGCAGAGGAGCCGCCCTCCGCCGCCGCCCGCGGGGAGCGCACCGCCGCGATCGAGGAGCTGCTGCTTGAGGGCCAGGAGATCCTGGTCCAGGTCGCGAAATCCCCCATCGGCACCAAGGGGGCCCGGATCTCCTCGCATGTCTCGATCCCCGGCCGCTTCCTCGTGCTGATGCCCTCTTCCACCCACATCGGCATATCGCGGCGCATCGAGGACGAAGGCGAGCGGCAGCGGCTGAAGAAGCTCGTCTTCGACCTGCGGCAGGAAGAGTTCGGCTTCATCGTCCGCACCGCCGCCGAGGGGGAGAGCGAGGAGCGGATCGCCTATGAAATGGGCTTTCTCACCAATCTCTGGGAGAGCATCCAGCGGAAGTTCAAGACCGCTCCGGCCCCCTCGCTCATCTACCAGGACCTCTCCGTCAGCCTGAGGGCCGTACGCGATCTCCTGATCCACGAGGCGGAGAAGCTCGTCATCGACTCCAAGCCCACCTATGAGGCGGTGCTCTCCTTCCTGGACACCTACATGCCCAGCCTCAAAGAGAACGTCATTCTCTACGACGGGCCCGAGCCGGTCTTCGACGCCTACAACCTCGAGGCCGACGTCTCGCGGGCGCTCAAGCGCAAGGTATGGCTGAAATCCGGCGGCTACATCCTGATCGAACACACCGAGGCGCTCACCGCCATCGACGTCAACACCGGCCGTTACGTGGGCAAGCATAACCTCGAGGAGACCATCCTCAAGACCAACCTGGAGGCGGTCAAGGAGATCGCCTACCAGATCCGGCTGCGGGACATCGGCGGCATCATCATCATCGACTTCATCGACATGGAGAAGAAGCTGAACCAGGAGCGGGTCTTCAGCGCCTTCAAGGAGGCCCTCAAGCGCGACAAGAGCAAGACCCACGTGCTCCCCATGTCCGAGATGGGCCTGATCCAGATGACACGCAAGCGCACCCGCGAGCCGCTCACCCGGATTCTGTGCGAGCCCTGCTTCTACTGCGAAGGCGAAGGCTACATCGTGTCGCGCCAGTCGGTCTGCTACATGATCTACCGCGAGATGATGCGCAACTCCCGGGACGTCTTCGGCAAGCGGGTGGCGATCCGCGCCAACCCCCAGGTGGCCGAATACCTGCACCGCGAGGAGAACAGCCTGGTGACAAACCTGGAGCGTGCGCTCGGCAAGCAGATCGTCATCTACCCGGAACCCCAGTTCCACCTCGAGCAGTTCGATATTTTCGAGATCCTGGACAATTAACCCCCCATCCGGTCGGCGTTCCGGCGCGTGGTGGCGGTCCCCGACTATTGACACACTGGGCAAAGTGTGATTCATTTCAAAGGTTTTTCATTACCAACGGTCCATTTCAGATGCCGTCATGAAAAGTTGCCTCCCGATCTGCGGACCTTTCGATGGCGGCGTTGGGAAAATGATGAAAGGGTAGAGCTATGAAACGGACATTTCAACCGAGCAGGCTCAAACGCGCCCGCAACCACGGGTTCCGCAAGCGGATGTCTACCAAGGCCGGCCGTGCGGTGATCAACCGGCGCCGCGCCAAGGGCCGCAAGCGGCTGGCCGGCCGCCCGAGCGGTGCGCTTTTTCCTGAGAAAGGAAGACCGGCTCCTAAAGCGAGCCGACTTTCTCGCGCTGTCGCAGGCCGGCCGTAGGGTTTACGGCGGACTCTTCTTGGCGCTGGCGGCATCCAACCGGGTCGGCCGCCCGCGCCTGGGAATCACGGTCAGCCGCAAGGTCGGCGGTGCGGTCCAGCGCAACCGCATCAAGCGTCTGGTGCGCGAATATTTCCGGTTGAACCGCCAGCGGCTGAAGCTGAGCGGGGATATCAACATCATAGCCCGAAGCGGTGCGGCGGGGCTCAGCAACCACGAGCTGCGGCAGGCCATCGAGGCGTTGTTTGAAAAAGTTGCAAAGCCAATCGGCGGTTAGCTGTTTTTTCGCACGCCTGCTTCACGGGGCCATACGGGCCTATCAGTTGACGCTCTCCCCGGTGTTGGGCCCGGCATGCCGGTTCTATCCATCCTGCTCGGAATATACCCTTCAGGCGATATCACGCCACGGCCCGACCCGGGGGCTCCTGCTCGGTTTAAAGCGCCTGCTGCGCTGTCATCCGTTCCACCCGGGCGGCGTCGACCCGGTTCCCTGAAAGCCCGCGGCAGGCCCCGATTCAGGTCGGTGTTGCGCCGGTCGGCGGGAACAAAGAGCCTATAGGTCTTAGGAGATCGATATGGATCAGATGCGCTTGCTGGCGGCCCTGGTGCTTTCCTTCCTGGTGTTCTTCCTGTGGAACACCTTTTTCGGAACCGAGCCCCCGCCCAGGCCGGTATCAGCGCCGGAGAGCACCGCTGAAAAAAAGATCGAAGCGCCGCCCGTTCCCGCGGCACCGGCGGCCGGGGCGGTCTCCACCGTTGCCCCGGCAGAGGCGGCTCCCGCGCGATCGGCGCGCGAGATCACTGTTCGCACCCCGCTCTATACGGTCGGTCTCTCCGAGCAGGGGGCCGTCATCAACCGTTTCGTTCT
>JALOOS010000341.1 GCA_025454275.1 Desulfobacterales bacterium
TTGGCCGTCAGGCAGAACCGGCAGTTCTGGGCGCAGCCCACCTGGCTCGACACGCAAAGGGTATAGTGGTCGCGCTCGGGGATCAGGACGGTTTCGATGCTCTCCCCGTCCTCCAGCCCGAAGAGAAATTTTTGACTCCCGTCCACCGAGGTCCGGGCAGCGCGGATCGCGAGCCGCGGAATCCGGAAATGCCCTGCCAGGAGGAGGCGCACCTCTTTGGCGAGGTCCGACATCTCGGCGAAGCCGTCCTGCTGCCGGACGTAAACCCACTTCAGGATCTGCCCCGCCCGGTAGGCGGCGACCCCCCGCTCCGCCAGCCAAGCCTCCAGCCGCTCACGGGTGAGATCCATCAAGTTGACGAGTTCGGATGTCGCAACCATGCTGTCAGTGCCCAGGCCGGCATACCCGGCCGGTTTGCGCGACTCTCAGGAATGTGTTAGAGATGCGGTTAAAGATGAGCCCGACGTCACGGCATGTCACGGGCCCACTTGACCCCTCGGACCCTCGACCCCTCGGACCCTGGATTTAAATTCTTGACATACCACTGATGGCATTGTAATTTCAACAATTTGTAAAAATACGGAAAGCCGTCATGTTCGAAAATCTCAGCGACAAACTGGAGTCCGTCTTCAAGAAGCTGCGCGGCCACGGCAGGCTCGATGAGAAGAACATCGAGGAGGGCCTCAAAGAGGTCCGCATGGCGCTGCTCGAGGCCGACGTCCACTACCGGGTGGTCAAGCGCTTCATCGAAGAGATCCGCAGCCGGGCCATGGGGCAGGAGGTGATGTCCAGCCTCACCCCCGGCCAGCAGGTGGTCAAGATCGTCAACGCGGCCCTGACCGAGCTGATGGGCGTGCGGCACGAAGATCTGGACCTCTCGGGCTCCCCGCCCGCATCGGTCATGCTGGTGGGGCTGCAGGGCTCCGGCAAGACCACCACGGCCGGCAAGCTCGCGCTCTGGCTGCGCAAGAAGGGGCGCGCCCCTTTCCTGGTCCCGGCGGACGTCTACCGGCCGGCGGCCATAGACCAGTTGAAAACCATCGGCTCCCAGATCGGGGTGCCGGTCTTCGACTCCGCACCGGGAGAGGACCCGGTGGCGATCTGCATCGCGGCCAAGGCCGCGGCGTTCAAAAACCGGTGCGACACCCTGGTGCTCGACACCGCCGGGCGGCTCCACATCGACGAGGAGCTGATGGGTGAGCTCGGCCGCATCAAGGAGGCCCTGCGCCCCTCGGACATCCTGCTCGTCGCCGACGCCATGACCGGCCAGGACGCGGTCAACATCGCCAAATCCTTCGACGAGCGGCTGAACATCGGCGGGGTGATCCTGAGCAAGATGGACGGCGACGCCCGCGGCGGTGCGGCCCTGGCAAGCCGATCAAGTTCGCCGGCGTCGGCGAGAAGCTGAGCGCCCTGGAGCCTTTCCACCCCGACCGCATGGCCTCGAGCATCCTCGGCATGGGGGATGTGCTCAGCCTGATCGAGAAGGCCCAGGAGGTGGTCGACCAGAAGCAGGCCGCCGCCCTGGAGCGCAAGCTGCGCAAAAGCCAGTTCACACTGGAGGACTTTCGTGACCAGCTGACCCAGGTGCGCAAAATGGGGTCGCTGTCGGACATCCTGAAAATGATCCCGGGGATGGGCAAAATCAAGCACCTCAAGAACCTCGAGATCGATGACCGGGAGTTCGTGAGGATCGAGGCGATCATCAATTCCATGACGGCCCAGGAGCGGCGGCAGCACGGGATCATCAACGGCTCGCGCCGCCGCCGGATCGCCGCCGGCAGCGGCACCCGCGTCCAGGACGTCAACAACCTGCTGAAAAATTATATTCAGATGCTGAAAATGCTCAAAAAATTCAACCAAGGCGGCCTCCGTCGCGGGATGCTGCCGTTCTGAAGGAGATGAGAGACAATGGCCGTTAAGATCAGGCTGGCCCGCCATGGGGCCAAGAAGAAACCCTACTACCGGATCGTGGTCGCCGACAGCGAAAGCCCGCGGGACGGGCGTTTCCTGGAGAGCGTCGGCACCTACGATCCCAAGCTGGAGAGCGCCAAGCTGACGGTCAAGCCGGAGCGGGTGCGCTACTGGATCGAGAAGGGCGCCACCCCCACCGACACGGTCAGAACCCTTTTGAAGAGGGAAGGGGTGCTGGGCGCCAAGGCCCAGTAGCGCCGTCACGACCGTCAACCGGCGCGTACCACACGCCCCCGGAGCCGCGGCGCCCGCGGCCCGGCGGCCGGTTTCATGCGGGGCTTCTTGGGTCGGTCCATTTCTGCAGCTCTCACCCACCGGCGAAGGAGGCGGAGACATGAAGGAGTTGGTCACCCGGATTGCGCAGGCACTGGTGGATCACCCCGAGCAGGTGACGGTCACCGAGGTGGAGGGCAACCAGACCTCGGTTCTCGAGCTGAAGGTCGCCAAAGAGGACCTGGGCAAGATCATCGGCAAGGAAGGCCGTAACGCCCGGGCCATGCGCACGATCCTGGGCGCGGCCTCGGCCAAGCTGAAAAAGCGCACCGTGCTGGAAATTCTCGAATAAGCCGTGCCCGATCCGCACTACGTGCTCATAGGCCGGATCTCGGCCGCCCACGGTCTGGAGGGGAGCGTGAAGGTGCGCTCGTATGCCGAGTCGCCCGATCTCTTCGCCCCCGGCCGCTCTCTGCGCGCGGCCGGCCGCGACGGCGCGGAGCGGGTCGTCGCGATCACGCAGGCCAGAGCGCAGGGGGCCTCGCTCCTGCTCTCGTTTGCGGGGGTCACCGACCGCCGCATGGCCGAAGCGGTCGTTGGGTGGGACCTGTTCATTGAAAAGCGGGTGCTGCCGGCGCTCGAGCCCGGCAGCTACTACTGGGAGGACTTGATCGGCATGGAGGTCCTCGCCGTCGGCGGCGAGCGACTGGGGCGGCTCGAATCCATTTTCCGCACCGGCAGCAACGATGTCTACGTCGTGACCGAGGCCGGCCGGGAGCTGCTCGTGCCGGCGCTCCGCTCGGTCGTGACCGCCGTCGATCTTGCGGCCCGCCGCATGGTAGTGGAGCTGCCAGACGGCTTGGAGTGGTCCTGACCGGGACGCCGGCGAGGGCGGAGTGCATGCAAATCCGGGTGCTGACGATCTTCCCCGAGATGTTCGATCCCCTCTGGGCGCACGGGATCCTGCGGCGGGCCCTGGAGCAGGGGCTGATCTCGGCGGAAGCCGTCAATATCCGGGACTTTGCACCCGGCCGCCACCATGTCACCGACGATCGACCCTACGGCGGCGGCAGCGGAATGGTGATGAAGCCCGAACCGCTCGCCGCGGCGATCCGAGCGGCGCAGGCGTCCGCACCCGGGGCGCGCACCGTCCTGTTGACGCCCCAGGGCCGGGTCTTCACTCAGGCGGCGGCGGCGGAGCTGGCCGCGCTGCCCGGTGTCATCCTTGTCTGCGGCCGCTACGAGGGGGTGGATGATCGGCTCGGCGCGGGGCTGATCGACGATGAGCTCTCGATCGGGGACTACGTCCTGAGCGGCGGGGAGCCGGCGGCCTGGGTCGTGATCGACGCGGTGACGCGGCTGGTCCCCGGCGCGCTGGGGGGCGAGGAGGCTGCGCAGCAGGAC
>JALOOS010000083.1 GCA_025454275.1 Desulfobacterales bacterium
CACGCATGCGCAATTTCAAATCATATCAGGTTCAGCCGAACATCCCCGAAAACCTCTCCTTTTTGGAGACCCTCTCCGGCAACATGTGGTGGTGCTGGACGCGCGAGGCGGTGGAGCTCTTCCGGCGCATCGACCCGCGCCTGTGGGCTGAAAGCGGGCGCAACCCCGTGCCCTTCCTTACCCGGATTCCCCAGGGGCGCCTCGAAAAACTGGCGAAGGATTCCAGCTACACGGCCCAGGTCGAGCGGGTCCGCACGCTTTACGAGCGCCGGGTCCACCACCCGGAAGTCCAGATCGAGGCCCCCTTCGGACCCGGCGAGTCGATCGCCTATTTCTCAATGGAATTCGGCCTGCATGAAAGTCTGCCGCTTTTCGCCGGAGGCCTGGGGGTCCTGGCCGGCGATCATCTCAAAGCCTGCTCCAACGTGGGGCTGCCCCTGGTGGGAATCGGGCTGATGTACCGGCAGGGCTATTTCCGCCAGTTCCTCAACCACGAAGGCTGGCAGCAGGAGGCCTACCCGGACACCGATTTCTTCAGCCTGCCCTTGCAGCGCACGCGGGACGCCGCCGGCAACGAGCTACGCATCACGATCCGCGGGGCCGACGGACCCATCCAGGCCGTGGTCTGGAAAATCATGGTGGGCCGGGTGCCGCTCCTGCTGCTGGACACCAACATCCTCGAAAACCCCCCGGAGCACCGGGAGATCACCGCCCGGCTCTACGCCGCCGAGTCCCGGATCCGCCTGGCCCAGGAGATTCTGCTCGGCATGGGCGGCATGCGGGCCCTGCAGGCCCTGGGGATCAAGCCCAAGATCCTGCACATGAACGAGGGCCACTGCGGCTTCGCCGGCTTGGAGCGGCTGGCGCAGATAGCCGAGGAGCACAAACTCGACGCGGCCGCGGCGCTTCAGGTCGTCCCGCGCACGACCATCTTCACCACCCACACCCCGGTGGCCGCCGGTCACGACGAGTTCCCGGCGGAGATGGTGCGGCCCTACCTGCGGCCCCTGGCCGAGCGGCTGGGCACGACCGAGAACGAGATCCTCTCCTGGGGTCAGGCGCCGGGGTCCAGCGAAAACGGGCCGCTCTCCATGTTCATCCTTGCGGTTCGTCTGGCGGGGCACTGCAACGGGGTGAGCGAGCTGCACGGCAGCGTCGCGCGGCGGATGTGGGCCCACATCTGGCCGGGCCGGCCGGTAGAAGAGGTCCCCATCACCCATATCACCAACGGGATCCACATCCCGACCTTCACCTCCCAGGAGATCGGGACCCTCTTCGAGCGATACCTGGGCCCCGACTGGTACCTCGGCTCGCAGCGGCCGGACAACATCAAACGCATCGACGAGATATACGGTGAAGAGCTCTGGCGCGCCCACGAGCTGAACCGCTCCCGGCTGGTACGCACCTGCCGGGAGCAGCTCGTCGCGCAGTACAAGCGCCGCAACGCCCCGCGCAAGGTCCTCGAATCGATCGAAAAGACACTCGACCCGGATGTGCTGACCATCGTTTTCGCCCGCCGCTTCGCCACCTACAAGCGCGCCTTCCTCCTGATCCAGGATCCCCAGCGCCTGGAGGCGATCATCAACAGCGAAAAGTGCCCGGTCCAGTTCATTTTCGCCGGCAAGGCCCACCCGCGCGACAACGAAGGCAAAGGGCTGGTCCAGCAGATTTTCCAGTTCGCCAACCGGCCCTCGGTGCGCGACCGTTTCGTGTTTTTGGAGAACTACGACATGCACCTCGCGCGCCACCTGCTCCAGGGCGCGGACATCTGGCTGAACACCCCCCGGCGCCCGTTCGAGGCCTGCGGCACCTCAGGCATGAAAGCGGCCATCAACGGCGCCATCAACTTCAGCATTCTCGACGGCTGGTGGTGCGAAGGCTACCGGGAGGCGACGGGTTGGAGCATCGGCAACGGCGAGGAGTACGAAGACCATGCTTACCAGGACGCCGTTGAAAGCCAGGCGCTCTACAACACCCTCGAAAACGAGGTGGTCCCCTGTTTTTACGATCGCAAAAACGGTGACCTGCCTGCCGCCTGGCTGGCCAAAATGCGGGCCTCGATGAAAATGGCCATGGAGAACTTCTGCAGTCTGCGGATGGTCATGGAGTATTCCGAAGGCCTCTACACCCCTGCCGCCCGGTGGCTTGAGCGACTCACGGCCGATGGCGGGGCCGAGGCAAAACAACTGGCCGTCCAGATGGCCCGGCTGCGCGCCCACTGGAAAAACGTGAAGATCGGACAGCCGGTGCGGCAAAATACCGGATGCCAGCGGGTCGGGGATTCCCTGGAGATCGCCGTGGAGGTGACCCTCGGCGAGCTGCGGCCCGATGAGGTGGACGTCGAGCTCTATTACGGGCACTATAAAAGCTTCACGGAGCTCAGCGACAGCCGGGTCGAGCCGATGCAGGTGATCGCCGAGTCGGGCAAGGGGTCTTACCGCTACGGCTGCACCGTGACCTGCGACACGGCCGGCCGCTTCGGGTTTTCGGTCCGGGCCACTCCGAACGGGGATGAGTGGATCAAATTCTACCCCGGGCTCATCGCCTGGGCCGAAGAGTAGGCGCCGGCGTGGTCAACGGGTGAAGGGGGCGTGATCGGTTTGGATGGTGGGCGGTGGCCCGGTGCAGAGACGATTCCGAACCCGATACCGACCCGGACGCCGAGAGCGTCTCTGCCTTCCAGGGACGGAAAATTGAATTTCAGGCCTCCTCCGGAGATCCTAACCCTACAAGGAAATTTGCCATGGGCACCGCACGACGCAATCCCCGAGTGCTGGTCGTGACCCCCGAGGTCACCTACCTGCCGGACCGCATGGGCAGCCTCGCTTCGTTTTTCACGGCCAAGGCCGGCGGGCTGGCCGACGTCTCGGCCGCCCTGGTGAGCGCCCTCTTCGACCAGGGGGCCGACGTGCACGTGGCGCTCCCGGATTACCGCGCCATCTTCAGCGACCGGCTGGTGCCTTTTTTAAAAGAGGAGATAACGAGCATTCAGCGCAAAATGCCCGATGACCGCGTGCACCTGGCCGAGGACCGCGCCTTCTTCTACATCAACCGGGTCTATTCCGCACACGGGGACGAGAACATCAAGATGGCGCTCGCCTTTCAGCGGGAGGTGATCAACAACATCATCCCCCGCGTCCAGCCCGATCTCATCCACTGCAACGACTGGATGACCGGTCTCATTCCGGCCGTGGCGCGCCGGCTGCGGATCCCGAGCCTCTTCACGATTCACAACATCCACACCGTGAAGAGCACCCTCGCCTTCATCGAGGACCGGGGGATCGACGCCGCCAGCTCCTGGCAGCACCTTTACTATATGCACTATGCCGCCAATTATGAGACTGCGCGCGACACGAACCCGGTGGACTTTCTGACCAGCGGGATCTTCGCCGCGCACTTCGTCAACACCGTGAGCCCGAGCTTTCTGGTCGAGGTGGTCGACGGCCAACACCATTTCGTCGAACCCCAGATCCGCCGCGAGCTGGCCAACAAATATTACGCGGGCGTCGGCTTCGGGATCCTGAACGCGCCGGACCCGGCCTTCAACCCCACGACCGATCCGGACCTGAAGAAAAACTTCGGACCCAAAGATCATGCCGCGGGCAAACGGGAGAACAAGCGGTTCCTGCAGCGCAATCTCGGCCTGATCGAGGACGCGGACGCCCCGCTCTTCTTCTGGCCCTCCCGCCTGGACCCGGTCCAGAAGGGCTGCCAGCTTCTGGCCGAGATCTTCTACCGGGTCATCTCGACCTGGTGGGACCGGAACCTTCAGATCGTCTTTGTGGCCAACGGCGAATACCAGGGCGTCTTTCAAGAGATCGTCAACCAGCACCAGTTCCACAAGCGGGTGGCCATCTGCGATTTCAGCGAGCAGATGGAGCACTTGGCCTATGCCGCGTCGGATTTCATCCTCATGCCCTCGCGCTTCGAGCCCTGCGGGCTGCCGCAGATGATCGCCCCGATCTACGGCTCGCTGCCGGTCGCCCACGACATTGGGGGGATCCACGACACCATCCAGCACATAGAGCTCGCCGCCGGCACGGGCAACGGGTTCCTCTTCAAGGTGTATGACGCCGCCGGGCTCTTTTGGGCCATCGAGCAGGCCATGAACTTCTTCAGCCGGCCCTCTGCGGAAAAGGCCCGGCACATCAAGCGCATCATGACCGAAAGCGCCGCAACCTTCACGCACGAGCACACGGCCCGCCGTTACATCGAGCTCTACGAAAAGATGCTCAAACGGCCGCTCATCGTCGAGGATGCCGCAACCCGTTGACCGTTGACGCCATGGCTGTCCGCAGCAACCGTGCATCGCTCGCCGCCGCCGCGCGGGCGGCGAAACGCCTGGTCGGGTGCGACCCCCTGCTGGCTCCGTACGCCGATGTCATCGTTCGGCGGATCGCCCGCGTCGATGCGGCTGAACGCCGCCTCACGGGCGGCCGGATCCGCCTTGCCGATTTCGCCGCCGGGCACGAGTACTTCGGACTGCACCGCAAGGGCCGCCGCTGGGTCCTGCGGGAGTGGGCCCCGAGCGCCACGCAGATTTTTCTGATCGGCGATTTCAGTCGCTGGAAGGAGGATCCCCGGTTCGCGCTGACACGGCTGAACGAACGCGGCGTATGGGAGCTCCGCCTGCCTGAAACCGCCCTCCACCACGGCGACCTCTACCGGTTGAAAGTCCACTGGAAGGGCGGCAGCGGAGACCGTATCCCGGCCTGGGCCCGCCGCGTAGTCCAGGACCCCGCGACCCTGATTTTCAACGCTCAGGTCTGGAAGCCGAAAACCGCCTACCGCTGGCGCCACCCCCGCTTCCGCCGCTCGCCGGCGGCCCCGCTCATCTACGAGGCCCATGCCGGCATGGCCCAGGCCGAGGAGAAAATCGGCACCTGGAGCGAGTTCACCGCGAAGATCCTGCCGCGCATCATCGCTGCCGGCTACAACACCCTGCAGCTGATGGCGGTCCAGGAGCATCCCTATTACGGCTCCTTCGGCTACCAGGTATCGAGCTTCTTCGCGGCGAGCTCCCGCTTCGGCCCGCCCGAGGATCTCAAGGCGCTCGTGGACGCCGCGCACGGGGCCGGAATTGCGGTCATCATGGACCTCGTCCATTCCCACGCGGTTTCAAACGAGGTGGAGGGGCTCAGCCGCTTCGACGGAACGCTTTATCAGTTTTTCCACGACCTGCCCCGCGGGCGGCACGAGGCCTGGGACTCCCGCTGCTTCGACTACGGCAAACCCGAGGTCCTCCATTTTCTCCTCTCCAACTGCCGCTACTGGCTGGACGAGTTCCGATTCGACGGCTTCCGCTTCGACGGCGTAACGAGCATGCTCTACCTGGACCACGGCATCGGTAGGAATTTCGTCGGCTACGCCGACTACTTCAACGATACGGTCGACGAGGATGCCCTCACCTATCTGGCTCTGGCCAACCGTCTCGTGCACGCGCTGCGGCCGGACAGCCTCACAGTGGCCGAGGACGTGAGCGGCATGCCGGGGCTAGCCGCCCCGCCGTCCGAAGGCGGCTTCGGGATCGACTACCGCTTCGCCATGGGGGTCCCGGACTACTGGATCAAGCTCATCAAAGAGGTGCCCGATGAGCATTGGCCCATGGGCCACCTCTGGTATGAGCTCACCAACCGGCGTGGGGAGGAGAAGAGCATCGCCTACGCCGAATCCCACGACCAGGCGCTTGTCGGCGACCAGTCCATCATCTTCCGGCTGATCGGCGCGGAGATGTACCATCACATGCAGGCCGCGGATGCCAGCCTGCGTGTCGACCGGGGGATGGCCCTGCACAAGATGATCCGCCTGATAACGCTCGCCGGCGGCGGCCACGGGTATCTCAACTTCATGGGAAACGAGTTCGGCCACCCCGAGTGGATCGACTTTCCGCGCGAGGGCAACGGCTGGTCCTACCGCTACGCCCGGCGCCAGTGGCACCTGGCCGACGACCCCAACCTGAAGTACCGCTTTCTCAACCGCTTCGACCGGGAGATGATCGGGCTCGCCCGGGCCTGCCGCCTGTTCGAAAGCGGAGAGCCGCACCTGCTGCATGAAAACAGCGACACCCTGGTCATCGCCTTCGAACGGGCGGGATTGGTCTTCATTTTCAACTTCCAACCGGCCGCCTCGCATGTCGACTACCGCATCGAGGCGGCGCCGGGCAAGTACCGGGTGCTCCTGGACAGCGACGCCCCGGCGGTGGGCGGCCACGGCCGTCTGGATCCACACCAGGAGCACTTCACCCTTTTTGAGCCGGAAGCCGGACGGGCCCGTCACCACCTCAGCTTATACCTGCCCTCCCGCTCGGCCCTTGTGCTCGGTAAATCGGATGGCTGACGCCACACCCCGCATGGCATCGGAGGATATCTACCGCCGGGTATTCCTGGACGCCTCCGAAGGCTTGATCCTGCTCGACCGGCATCGGGTCATTACCGAAGTCAACCCGGCCCTGCTGGCTCTGACCGGTCGGGAGCTTCCGGACCTGGTCGGCCGGCCGGAAACCGCGCTCTACACCCGGCACCCGGTCGAATTCTTCTCCGCCAGCCGGGATCACTTGAGCTTCGAGACATCGCTCAGCAGGCGGGACGGCCGCGAGATCCCTGTCCTGGTGACGCGCACCAACCTGCGGGATGAATCCGGCGCAGCCGCCGGATACATGGTGTTCATCATCGACCTGACCGAGCTCAAAGCCACGCAGGAGGAGCTGCGCCGCGCGGAGAGACGTTACCACAACATGTACCGCAACGCCGTTCAGGGAATGTTCCAGAGCCGGCTCTCGGGCGAATTGCTCCGCGTCAACCCGGCCTATGCCCGGTTTCTGGGGTATGCCACGACCGAGGAGATGCTCAAACTGAAGGCCGGGGCGGTGGAGCTCTATTACGATCCCGCCGAACGGGGTGAGATCCTCCGACTGCTCAAACGCAGGGGGTTCCTGGCCAATTACGAGGTGAAGCTGCGCCGCAAGGACGGAACCCCGGCCTGGGTCCTCGCCAACTACCGCCTCAACCGGGACGACCCCGGCGGGGAGCCGATCATCGAAGGGATCATGGTCGACAACACCCGTCAGAAACGGCTCGAGGAGGAGCTGCGCCGCGAGCACCGCAAGCTTCAGAAGCTCTCGCTGCGCGACAATTTGACGGGTCTCTACAATACCCGTTTTCTCTACCAGGCCCTGGAACATGGACAACTTCAAGCGGATCGTGGACACCCACGGCCACTTGAACGGCAGCCAGGCGCTGCGGGAGGTGGCGCGCACGATCCGATCCCTCATCCGCGCACCCGGATTCGGGGTGGCCTACGGCGGGGACGAGTTCGTGCTGGTGCTGCCCGGCTGCGACAAGGCCCGGGCGCTCGCCAAGGCCGAAGCGATCCGCCGAAAAATGCAGCGCACGACCTACCTCTCCGCCTGCTGTGACGGCGTCAGCCTCCAGGCCAGTTTCGGCTTGGCCGCCTTCCCGGAAGATGCCCAGGACCGCACGGGCCTTCTGGCGCTGGCGGACCAGGCCATGTTCCGGGTCAAACAGACTTGCAAAGGAGAGGTGGGGGTGGCCTGAGCCGGCCGGTTCACATGCTCTTGTAGCGGTGGTAGTAGCGCAGCACCCGGTCGATGTAGTTTTCGGTTTCCTGGTAGGGCGGAATGCCGTTATGCCGATCGACGGCGCCGGGACCGGCGTTGTAGGCCGCCAGCGACAGCGCGAGCTTGCCGTCGAAGCGGTTCATCATCTCCCGCAGGTAGCGCGCCCCGGCATTGATGCTTTGGTGGGGGTCGTAGGGGTTGCTGACGTTCAGCATGGGAAAATTCTGGGGCATGATCTGCATCAACCCCTTGGCGCCTTTCTGGGAGACCGCATAGGGGTTGAAATCGGACTCGGCCTTGATCACCGCCTTGAGCAGCGGGGCTTCGAGATTCTGGGCCGCGGCGGCCGCGGCGATGATGTGGTCGTACTGGTTGTTGTCCAGGTTGGATATGAAGCGCTGGCGCTCGCGCATGAACAGTTTGAACTTGGGCGAAGTGGGGGTGTTGGTGAAATGCATCACTCCGTTTTCGTCGATGTGGCGATAGATGTCCGCTTCTGCGGCGAAATCCGC
>JALOOS010000342.1 GCA_025454275.1 Desulfobacterales bacterium
ACATCGGACCGATCTGCGCAATCTCGCCATCATCGCCCACGTCGACCACGGCAAGACGACCCTCGTCGATGCCATGCTCTGGCAGAGCGGGGTCTTCCGCGAAAACGAGCAGGTGGCGGAGCGGGTGATGGACAGCCTCGACCTCGAGCGCGAGAAGGGCATCACGATCATGGCCAAGAACACGGCCATCGTCTACAAGGGGGTCAAAATCAACATCGTGGACACCCCCGGCCACGCCGATTTCGGCGGCGAGGTCGAGCGCACCCTCAACATGGTGGACGGGGTCATGCTTCTCGTCGATGCCACCGAAGGCCCGCTGCCCCAGACGCGCTTCGTGCTCGGAAAAGCCCTCGCGCGCGGGCTGCCCCCCATCGTGGTGGTCAACAAGATCGACCGCCCGGACCGCAGGATCAACGAGGTCCTGGACGAGATCTACGACCTCTTCATCGATCTGGACGCGACCGAGGAGCAGCTGAATTTCCCGGTGCTCTACACGAACGCCAAGGCCGGCATCGCCCTGACCGACCCCGAGGCCCAGGGGCGGGGGCTGGTGCCCCTCTTCGAGGCCATCCTGTCCGCCATCCCCGCACCGGCGGTCGACCCGGAGGCCCCGCTTCAGTTTCTGGTCACGACCCTTCAGCACAGCGACTACGTCGGCCGGATCGCGATCGGCAAGGTGGTGAATGGGACCTTGAAAAAAGGGCCGGGGGCGGCCCTGCTCAAACCGGACGGCACCCGCCGCGATGTCGTTTTGAGCACGGTCTACACCTACGAGGGGCTGAACCGGGTCGAGCGCGAGACGATCGCGGCCGGGGACATCGCCGCCCTGGCCGGGGTGGAGGATATCTTCATCGGCGACACCCTGGGCGACCCGGCCGACCCGCGGCCGCTGCCGGCCATCACGGTCGAGGAGCCGACCATCGCCATGGTCTTTTCCGTGAACACCTCCCCCCTGGCCGGAAAGGAAGGGAGATACCTTACCTCCCGGCACATCAAGGAGCGGCTGGACAAGGAGCTGCTCTACAACGTGAGCCTGCGGGTCGAGCCGGCCGAAAACCGGGACTCCTTCCGGGTGAGCGCCCGCGGCGAGCTCCAGCTGGCCGTCCTGGTGGAGACGATGCGCCGGGAGGGATTCGAGCTCTCGCTCTCCAAGCCCAAGGTGATCACGCGCCAGGTGGGCGGTAAGACCATGGAGCCCAAGGAGCTGGCCGTGGTGGACCTCCCGGAGAAGTTCATCGGGATCGTGACCGAAATGATGAGCGCCCGCCGCGGCAAGATGGTCAAGATGGTCAACAACGGGTTCGGCCGGGTGCGCCTGGAGTTCGAGGTCCCCTCGCGGGGGCTGATCGGGTTCCGCAGCCAGTTCATGACCGACACCCACGGCACGGGGATCCTGAACACCCTGGTGATCGGCCACACCCCCTTCGCCGGGGAGATCAGCGGGCGCGCCAACGGGGTCCTGGTATCTGACCGCGACGGCAAGGCCGTGACCTATGCGATCTTCCACCTCCAGCCGCGCGGCACCATCTTCGTCAGCCCCAACGACCCGGTCTACCCGGGCCTGGTCGTGGGCGAGAACTCGCGGCCCCAGGATCTCTGGGTCAACATCTGCAAGGAGAAGAAGCTCACCAACATCCGCGCCTCCGGCACCGACGAGGCCCTGCGCCTGATCCCCCCGCGCCAGTTCACCCTCGAGCAGGCCATGGACTCCGGAAGATGAAAACCCGCTGAAATCGGACGGGCCTGAGCGCCGCCCCTCATTTCTACCCATGCGCCGAATGCCCTTGAGGCGTGTGCGGCCTGGAAAAAATCGCCCTTCAGGGGAGGACACGCCCAGATTGTCTGTGATAATTAATCTTAATAATATAAATTATCACGAACTATTTTGACTTTATCTTAATTCTACTATAAAAAGAGCGGTGCAACAAAAATCCAAGGCTTCCATCCCATGGAAAAGAATCCTTTAATCGAGCGTTTCCTCAAAATTGATTTGCCTCCCAACCGCTCGGCCTTTCTCTGGGGGCCTCGAAAAACCGGCAAAACCACCCTGCTGCGACAACAATTCGCTAACGCCTACTGGATCGACCTGCTGAATTACGACCTATACCTGCACTTGAGCCAGAAACCAAATCGACTGCGCCAGATCCTGGAAACCCGGACAGAAAAGACCGTTGTCATCGATGAGGTCCAGAAGATCCCGATACTTATGGATGAAATCCACTGGCTGATCGAAAACCGTGGATACCGCTTCATCCTTTCGGGATCCAGCGCACGCAAGTTCAGGCGAGGCCAGGTGAATCTTCTGGGTGGCCGGGCCTGGCGCTATGAACTGTACCCGCTGGTCACAACGGAATTGAGGCCGTTCGATCTGGACAAAGCGCTGGTTTCGGGGTTGATGCCGTCTCATTATTTCTCCCCGGATAGCGGGATGGAGCTCAAGGCATATGTTCACGATTACCTGAAAGAGGAGGTCCAGGCGGAAGCCTTGTCGCGGAATATCCCAGCGTTTTCGCGTTTTCTGGTTTCCGCGGCTGCCGCCAACGGAATGCTGTTCAATTATTCCAATGCCGCACGCGATTCCGGCGTGACCGTAAAGACCATACGAGAGTACTATCAGATACTCGAGGACACCCTTCTCGGGCGTCGGCTCCCCGCATGGCGGAAGGCGAAGAAGCGACGGTTGATCGAAACCGCCAAGTTCTATTTCTTCGATGTCGGCGTCGTCTCGTCGATCCTGGGGTACACGACGCTAACTCCGGGAACCCAGGAGTACGGGCGGGCCTTCGAGCATTTCATCGTCCAGGAGTGCTGGGCAAACCGCCATTACAGCCGAAAGGATTTCCCCATGAGCTTCTGGCGCACGGCCAGCGGTTCGGAGGTCGATTTGATTTTAGGAGATGGGGAGGTGGCGATTGAAATTAAATCAAGTGAAAACGTCGAGGGCCGGACCAAGGGGCTTCATTTATTTCTCGAAGAGCAGAAATGCAAAAAGGCTTTCATTGTTTCGCGCGAACCGTTCCCTAGGAAAATGTCCTCCACGATTACCGCTCTCCCATGGCAGGTCTTCTGCGAAATGCTGTGGGCCGGAGAGATAATTGGATAAGCAGCGGCAAGCCGGCCCTTCCGACCTTGCGTTGCGATTCGCCGAAGAGACGGACGTCGAGGTGCTTCTCGGGCTGATCCGCGGACTGGCCGACTACGAGCGGCTCTCGCACGAGGTGACCGCCGACGTTCCCACCCTGCGCCGGTCGCTCTTCGGCGGCCGCCCTGCGGCCGAGGCGGTGCTGGCCGAGAGCGCCGGCGTTCCGGTCGGTTTCGCCCTTTTCTTTCAAAGCTTCTCGACTTTTCTGGGCCTCCCCGGCATCTACATCGAGGATCTCTACGTGGAGCCGGCCTGGCGCGGCAGAGGGATCGGACGGGAGCTATTGCGCTTCGTGGCGCGCCGGGCCCGGGAGCGCGGCTGCGGCCGGCTGGAATGGTCGGTCCTGGACTGGAACGAGCCGGCCATCGCCTTTTACCGCAAACTGGGCGGCCGCATGCTCGAAGAGTGGCGGATCTTCCGGGTCGTGGGCGAGGCCCTGGAGGCGCTGGGTCGGCCGTAAGCGGACCGGCTGGAGTTACCGGCTGCGGATCACAGCGGCCAGGCGCTCGACGCCGGCGATCAATTCCGGGGGGTCGTAAAACGCGAAGCTCAGGCGGATGAAACCGCCAAGTCCCTCCCGGCTCGAAAACCGCGGGCCCGGCATGAACTCCACGAGTCGATCTTGGGCCAGGGGCAGCAGCGCCTGGGCGTCGCTCCCCTCCGGCAGTCGCACCCAGATGAAGAAACCGCCCTCCGGTGCTGCAAACTCGATCCGGCCGGAGAG
>JALOOS010000084.1 GCA_025454275.1 Desulfobacterales bacterium
CCGGCCTCGACGGCCGCACCCGGCCGCAGCACCCCGAGGTAGGTTTCGGGCACCGTGAAGTCAAGCTTGATCCGGCCGATGTCGTCGATCGTTGTGATGACATCGCCCGGCCGGACAAGGGCGCCCACGCTGATTCTTCTCAGCCCCAGCACGCCGTTGAAGGGGGCCCGGATCGAATGCTCCTGAAGGCGGGCGTCGAGCTCCTTGATCCGCTGCTCGGTGATCCGCAGCTGGGTCTTGCGCTGGTCGTAGGACTGGCGTGAAACCGACTGGTTCTGGAGCAGGCTCTCCAGCCGCTTGAGCTCGCGCTGGTGCTCGGCGAGCTGCTCGACGGCGGCGTCCCGTGCCGCCCTGACCTCCTGCTGGGCCAAGGTGACGATGGGATCCCCCTTGCGGACGAGCTGGTTGTCCTCGAAGTGGACGGCCACGACCCGTTCCGTAACGGTGGAAGTGATCAGGGCCGATTCATCGGCAAAGGCGGTGCCGAGGGCCTCGATCCGCTCCTGGATGGTGCCGACCGAGGCCGGGGCGACCGTGACCGGGATCGGTCGCTCCACCGCTCGGGCGGGCGGCGGCGCCGAAGAGAGCCTGGGGCCGAAGAAAAGGGCCAAGGCCGCCGCGACGGCTACGGCTGCGGAAACGATGTGTGCGCGCTTCATATGACCAGTCGCTTTCATTTATCGGTTGCGGCTGCGAAGGCCGGGAGCCGCCCCTATCCACATTAGGCCTTGCCCGCTGCCAAAGCGCCGCCGCAGGCGCCGTGCAGCGCTGTCAAATGCAATGTTTGAAATTTTGTATCGAAACCCGCGGTGTCAAGAAAAAGGGGGGCGTTTAACCCCTCAGTCCGGGCTTTCGGCCACCTCGACGGCGACCGAGAGGGTGTGGGTCCCACCGCCCATGACCACCCCTTTGGCCGGGGTGACATCGCCGTAGTCGCGGCCCCAGGCGAGGGTGATATGGGCATCGGAGGGGATAAGGTTGTTGGTGGGATCGAGGTCCACCCAGCCCGCATCGGGCACGAAGAGGGATATCCAGGCATGGGAGGCATCGGCGCCGATCAGGGCCGGCGCATTCGGCGGGGGCGAGGTTTTCAGGTACCCGCTGACGTATCGCGCCGCAAGGCCGACGGCGCGCAGGCAGCTGACGCCGAGGTGGGCGAAATCCTGGCACACCCCCCGGCGCTTCGAAAGGAACTGGTCGACGGGGGTGTCGACCGTGGTGGCCGATTTGTCATAGGCGAACTCCGCGTGGATCCGCCGCATCAGGTCGATGGCGCCGGAGAGGACCGGCATCCCCGGCGGGAAGGAGGCGCGGCCGTAGTCCCGGGCGGCTGAGCTCGGCCGGGCCATGGGGCTTGCGAACAAGAACCGGCAGGCCTCCAGCTCCGGCGGCGTCGCGTGCAGGGCCAGACGGCGGACCACCTCCTCCCAGGCGAGGGTGGCTGCCGGCGGCGGAACGGCGGGGGGCGAGGTGGCCACCCGGCTTTCGGCGGTGACGGTCAACTCGGTGTGGGGCTGCTGCACCATGAAGACGTGGACGATGTTGCCGAAATAATCGGTTCGCCGGCGCAGGTACTGGGGCTCGGGGCGGATCGTGAGCCGGCTCTCGGCCACCTGCTGGGTGGCGGTCTGCCGGGGGTGGAGGAAAATCTCGTTCTGGGAAAGGGAGGCCGGTTCGGAGTAGGAGTAGGCCGTCCGGTGCGTGATGCGAAGCTTCATGGCCGGTGGTTGCCGCCCAGGGCGGAAAAATGGGGGGTGGCCGGCACCCGGCTCAGATAGTGGGCGCTGATCTGCTGGGCGAAATCCTTCAATTTCGCCTCCACCGATTCGAGGAAGGCCGCCAGTTCAGGAGGCGGGCCGGCGGCATCCGCCCGGGCCATGGCGGCCGGGTCCAGGAGGCGGACGGCCGTGAGCATCTCCAGGGCCTTGCGCTCCTCGGGCTCCGCGAAGCGCCGGTTGCTCTGCCGGGGCAGATGCTCCACGTGGGCGGCGATCCGGCTGCACTGGAAGGCGAGGGACTTGGGGTTGCTCTCGTCCAGCAGGAGCAGATCCAGGGCCGGCGCCAGCTGAAAAGCGCTCCGGTAGCGGGCACGGTAGGTCATGATGCTGTCGGAGACCTCCAGGAGCGCCTCCAGGGCTCGGCCGGGTTCCGCTCCGATCCGGGAGAGGCCGATGCGGATCAGGCGGGCGTGGTGGATACCCCGCTCTATGCGCCGGCCCATGTCCATGAAACGCCACCCCAGGCCCCGGGTCATGCTCTCCATGGCAAGCCCGCTGAAGGCGCTCAAGGTGAAGAGGGTGTCGTTCAGGAACTCGAGCGGATCGCCGGCCGGGCTGTCGGCCAGGCCGCTCAGCCGGTTGATGACCCGCCAGGAATCGAGCGAGAGCCGATCGCGCACCCGGCGGGCCGATTCCCGGATCTGATTCAGAACGGCGGCCACGCTTTCGGGCCGATCCGGCCGGTAGAGGGCGCTGTTCAGCTGGGCGGAAAGCTCCTGGAAGCGGGGGATCTCGCTAGCGGCATCGGGAGCGGCCGGGAGGATCTGCTCCGCCCGGAGCAGGTTCAACAAATAGGAGAATTCGGGGATGTCGCCCGGGCGCGCCTCGCCGGAGAGCCGGCGCAGGACCGAGCGCAGCAGCCGCACCAGGCCCTCCGCCCGTTCGAGGTAGCGCCCCAGCCATAGCAGATGGTCCGCCACCCGACTGGGCAGGTCGCTGCCGCGTTTGAGCTCGGCGCTCGCCTGCAGCCCGGCCATCAGGCTGAAGGGCTCCACCGGCCGGTCGGACAGGACCCAGATGTCCTTGCTCATCTGCTGCTCCGGGACCCCGCCGATCAGCGTCGCCGCATCGGCGGCCGTGACGGCGAGCCCTCCCGGCATGACGACATAGCCCTGGTCGCCGGCGCAGGCAAAGATCCTCAGCAGGCAGAAGCGGGGGCGCAAGGCGCCCGCATCCCAGGCCGGCACGACCGACGGGTGGATCGGGGCACGGGCCATGAACCGGTGGGGCTCGGCCTGGACGGCCGCCGGCAACTCCGCGGCGTCGAACGGGTCGGCTGTGCTGTGAAACGCAGGGGCGATGCAGAGCTCAGCGAGGTGCTCCAGGATATGGGTGCGCCCCTCGGGGTTGCCGGCCCACCAGGCCGGGTGGCTCTCCAGCAGCAGCTCGGCCTTGAGCAGCCGGCGGCAGAGAGCCGGCAGGAAAACCGGCAGCACCGGGGTGTCCGCAAACCCGCTGCCGATCGGGTTGACCAGGTCGATCTGCTGTTCGCGCGCGGCCTGGATGAGGCCCGCCACGCCGTTGTCGCTTTTCAGGCGCAGGACGAGCGGATCGCTCCGATCGTCATCGAGCAGCCGGAACATGACCTCCACCGGTTCGAGGCCGGCCAGCTTCTTCAACAGGACCTTTCCGTTGCGCACGGTCAGGTCCTGGCCCTCGACCAGCGGATAACCCAGGTAGCGGGAGAGCAGGGCGTGCTCGAAGTAGATGCGGCAATCCGGCCCGGGCGAGAGCATGACGATCCCGGGCTCCACCCGCCGGTGGAAGGCCCGCTGAACGAGGCTGTTGTGGAGGGCCTGAAAGAAGGGGGCCAGCCGCCGGATCTGGGTGCGATGGTAGAGCTCCGGGAAAACGCGCGATATGACGATGCGGTTTTCCAGGGCGTAGCCCATTCCGGCGGGGCTGGCGGCGTAGTCGCGCAGCACCCGGAAGCGCCCGTCGGGCCCGCGGATCAGGTCGGCGGCGTAAAAGGCCAGGAACCGGCCGCCGGCAGGCTTGATCCCGTGGCAGGGATGGAGGAAGCGCGGGTTGGCGAAGATCAGCTCGGGGGGGAGCGCGCCCTCCTGAAGCAGCTGCTGGGGGCCGTAGAGATCCGCCAGCACCCGGTCGAGCAGGAAGGCCCGCTGGGTCAGACCCGCTTCGATCTCCGACCACTCCCCGGCGGTCAGCGGCAGGGGGATCATCTCCAGGGCCCAGGGGATGCCCCGGCCGGAGGGGTCGTCGAAGAGGTTGTAGGTGGCCCCGTCCTCGTGGCGCATGCGCCGCACCCGCTCTTGGCTGCGGGCGAGATCCTCGGCCCCGCGGGCATCAAAGGCCGCGACAAGGGGCTGCCAGTGGGCCCGGGGCCTGCCGGAGCCATCGAAGGCCTCGCAATAGCTCTCTGCGGGGCCGGCGACCCCTTCGAAAAGGGACGGGGCGGAGGGCGGAGCGGGCGGGTGAATGGTGAGCGTGTCGGCCATTTTCCGCGTTCGTTTAACCCCTTCCGCGCCGCAAATCAAGGGTGCAGGGGAAATCCGGGTTGACCTCCGCCGGCGGGGCCGCCGCCAGGGCGGGGTCGAGGCCCCCGGCCGAGAAGCGTGCATGGCGGCGGCCTTCGGCCTCGTAGGCGTTGACCGGGAACTGCTCGTAGTTGCGCCCGCCCGGGTGGCCCGCGTGGTAGGTGCATCCGCAGACGGCGCGCCCGGACCAGGTGTCGAAGAGACTGATCACGAGCGGGGTGTGCACCCCGATCGTGGGGTGCAGGCAGGCGGGCGGCTGCCAGGCCCGGTAGCGGACCCCGGCGACGAAAACCCCGGCGACAGCGGTCGGCTGCAGCGGCACGCGGCGGCCGTTGCAGACCGCGATGAAGCGCTCCGCGGTCATGCCCGAGACCTTGACCTGCAGCCGCTCCACCGAGGAGTCGACGTAGCGCACCGTGCCCCCGCCGCCCGGCTCCTCCCCCAGGACATGCCAGGGCTCGAGCGCCTGGCGCAGCTCCAGCTCCATCCCCTGGTAGCCGAGCGTGCCGTAAACCGGGAAGCGGAACTCGAAGTGGGGCTGGAAGAAATCCATGTGGACCGGATAACCGGCCTGGTTGAGAATGCGGAGCACATCCTCAAAATCCTCGCAGACCGGCTGGGGCAGCATGAAGCGATCGTGAAGCCGGGTGCCCCAGCGCACCAGCCCCCGGCGGTAGGGGGTTTGCCAGAACCAGGCCGTGAAGATGCGCAAGAGCAACTGCTGGGCGAGGCTCATGCGGGCATGGGGCGGCATTTCGACCGCGCGGAACTCCAAAAGACCCAGCCGGCCGGCGGCACTGTCCGGGGAGTAGAGCTTGTCGATGCAGAATTCGGCCCGGTGGGTGTTGCCGGTCACATCCACCAGCAGGTTGCGGAAGAGGCGGTCGACCAGCCACGGCGGGCAGGGCGCTCCTGTCCCCGTGAGGCGCTCCAGCTCGGCAAAGGCGATCTCGAGCTCGTAGAGGCTGTCGTGCCGGGCCTCGTCGATCCGCGGCTGCTGGCTGGTGGGGCCGATGAAGAGACCCGAGAAGAGAAAGGAGAGCGAGGGGTGGTTGTTCCAGAAGGCGATGAAGCTGCGCAGCAGGTCCGGCCGCCGCAGAAAGGGGCTGTCGGCCGGGGCGGCGCCGCCCAGGATGATGTGGTTGCCGCCGCCTGTTCCCGTGTGGCGGCCGTCGAGCAGGAACTTCTCCGTGCCGAGCCGGCTCTGACGGGCGGTTTCGTAGAGGGTCGTGGTGCAGGCGACCATCTCCCTCCAGCTGCCCAGGGGCTGGATGTTGACCTCGATCACGCCCGGGTCCGGGGTGATCTTGAGAACGTTCAGGCGCGGATCGTAGGGCGGGGCGTAACCCTCGACCACGACCGGCATGCCGGTGGCGGCGGCGGCGGCCTCGACGGCGGCCGCAAGCTCCAGGTACCCTTCGAGGGAGGCGACCGGCGGCATGAAGAGATGGAGCCGGCCGGCGCGCGGCTGGACGCAGAGCGCGGTGCGGACGACCCGCGCGGCGGACTCCCCGGGGGCCGGCGGCGGAGCCTTGGCGGGCGACGGCTGGGGATGCACGTTTTCCCCCGGGCCCTCGGCGGGGCGGCCTGCCAGCGCCTGCTGGCCCGCATGCAGGTCGGGCAGGGGGCCGCGGTCGGCCATGGGGTCGAGCGGATTCTCGCAGGCCAGGTCGGCCGGCTCCGACCATGGCAGGGAGTCGAGCGGCAGGCGCAGCCCGGCCGGCGAGTCCCCGGGCAGCAGAAAGAGGTGCTCTCCCCGGAAGGGCCAGGGCCCGCTCTTCCAGGAGCCGTGCTGCAGGGGAAGGACGTAGCCCGCGATTGCCCCCAGGCCCCGCTCGAAGGTAGCGGCCATCCGGGCCCGCTCCTCGGGGTCGTTCAAGCGCGGATCGGCCGGGTCCACGTTCAGCGGCAGGCGCTGTTCCTTGTAGAGGTAGTGGAAGATGTCCTCGTAGGCTTCGCGGATGAAGCCACGGTCGACCTTGAGCAGGTCCGCCAGGGTCTCGATGAAGCGTTTCGCGTCGGCCGGCCCGAACCCGTAGTCCACTCCCGCCTCCGCCGCCCAGCGCTCCTCCTGCCAGATCGGAAGGCCGTCCTTGCGCCAGAAACAGCTCAAGGCCCAGCGCGGGAGGGACTCGCCCGGGTACCATTTCCCCTGGCCGAAGTGCAGCAGGCCGCCGGGGGCCCATTCGCGCCGCAGGCGCCGGATCAGCTCCTCGGCGAGCTCCCGTTTTTTGGTGCCGAGGGCGGCGGTGTTCCACTCGGCGCCATCCATGTCGTCGATCGAAACGAAGGTGGGCTCCCCCCCCATGGTCAGGCGCGCGTCGCAGCGCGACAGCTCTTCATCCACCCGCGCCCCCAGCTCCAGGATCTGCGACCAGACCTCTTCGGGGTAAGGCCGGGTGGAGCGGGGCGCCTCGCGCAGCCGCTCGATGCGCATCCGGTAGCTGAAATCGACCTCGCAGGGATCCAGCGCCCCGGTGATCGGGGCGGCGCTTTGAGGCGCCGGCGAGCAGGCGAGGGGGATGTGCCCCTCCCCGGCGAAGAGCCCGGAGGTGGGATCCATGCCCACCCACCCGGCGCCGGGAAGGTAGACCTCGGTCCAGGCGTGCAGATCGGTGAAATCGCTCTCGGGCCCCGAGGGGCCGTCCAGGGATTTCACATCCGGAGCCAGCTGGATCAGGTAGCCCGAGACGAAGCGGGCGGCGAGGCCGAGCCGGCGCAGGAGGTTCACTAAAAGCCAGGCCGAGTCCCGGCAGGAGCCGCTGCCGAGCGTCAAGGTCTGCTCGCAGCTCTGCACGTTGGGCTCCAGGCGGATGAGGTAGCGGACATGGCGGCTGAGGCTGCGGTTCAAGTCGAC